>DFGG01000109.1:8828-9059 GCA_002371695.1 bacterium UBA3756 | reverse complement strand
CACAGACTGGTACACTCTATGGCACTGTTGCTAAGGGTACCCGCTATCTCGAGCTGACCGAGGGTTACATCACTAAGATGTATCTTGATGCCAACAATGAGGTCTGCGGCTACGAGTACGTACACCTCGGCAAGATGATGGAGGCCATCAAGAACGGCATGGATGCCAATGAGGCTATGAAGAAGAACACTGGTTCTTATGGTCGCACGACTGAGGATCAGGGTGCAGTAA
>DFGG01000109.1:8587-8735 GCA_002371695.1 bacterium UBA3756 | reverse complement strand
GAATAAAGGAGGATACGACAATGATTAGAAAAGTACAGTTTGAGAGTCAGGAGCGCCGTATCAACCAGGTTCTTGCTGCTCTGAAGGAGAATGGCATCAATAGTATTGAAGAGGCCAACGAGATTTGTGAAAAGGCAGGCGTTGATCC
>DFGG01000109.1:8043-8497 GCA_002371695.1 bacterium UBA3756 | reverse complement strand
CCCAGCGTATCTGCTTCGAGAATGCCAAGTGGGCATACGTTTGCGGTGCTGCCATCGCCATCAAGAAGGGTGTGAAGACAGCTGCCGACGCTGCCGAGGCTATCGGTATCGGTCTGCAGAGTTTCTGCATTCCCGGTTCTGTGGCCGACGACCGTAAGGTAGGTCTGGGTCATGGTAACCTGGCTGCCCGTCTGCTCCGCGAGGAGACGGAGTGCTTCGCCTTCCTGGCTGGTCACGAGAGCTTCGCTGCTGCCGAGGGTGCTATTAAGATTGCCGAGATGGCTAATAAGGTTCGTAAGAAGCCTCTCCGTGTCATCCTGAATGGTCTTGGTAAGGACGCTGCTCAGATCATCAGCCGTATCAACGGTTTCACATACGTACAGACCAAGTTCGACTATTTCACTGGCGAGCTGAATGTTGTTAAGGAGGTTCCTTATGGCAACAACCCCAGCCG
>DFGG01000109.1:0-7917 GCA_002371695.1 bacterium UBA3756 | reverse complement strand
AGGAGAACGTTGATGTCTCTATCACCGGTAACTCTACCAACCCCACCCGTTTCCAGCACCCCGTAGCAGGTACCTATAAGAAGGAGCGCACACTGGCCGGCAAGCCTTACTTCTCAGTGGCTTCCGGTGGTGGTACTGGCCGTACACTGCACCCGGACAACATGGCTGCAGGTCCCGCTTCTTACGGTATGACCGACACGATGGGCCGTATGCACTCTGACGCTCAGTTCGCAGGTTCTTCTTCTGTTCCTGCACACGTAGAGATGATGGGCTTCCTGGGTATGGGTAACAACCCAATGGTAGGTGCTACCGTTTCTGTAGCCGTTGCTATCGACCTCGCTATTAATAAGAAGTAAAAAGTAATAGTGAATAATTAATAATTTGCTACCGCACACCTGGTAATAGGATAGCGGTAGCAAATTTTTCACTCTTCATTTTTCATTAGATCTCGAAGTCAAGACAGCTGCGCTGCACGGTGTACGGACGGACCTTGCCATTGGCAACGGCGACGTGCTCTGGATGAACAGCATAGCCCTTCAAGGCCTCTTCGCTCTCTAAAGTGCTGTCGAGCATGACGTCGGCATTAGATGAAGCCAATCGGCCGTCAATGTGTACTTTCACGTCGATGAGTCCGGGAACCTTACCAAGAAGTCCTTCCAAACCTGCCTTGATACCAGCCTTCACTTGTTTCTTCTCTTCTTCAGAGAGTTCTGGATTCAATGTCCAGAGGATAATGTGCTTAACCATAATTTGAATGTTTTGAGAGTTAATATTGAAAGGGAATCATATGTTCAAATGGATAGGGTAGATCGAAGTGCATGCGCTTCTCTGTTGTCGGATGGACGAAGGTGATGGCCTGAGCCTGAAGATACAGACGGTCTGATTTCCTGCCATAGAGTTCGTCGCCTACTATCGGACAGCCGAGTCCGTCCTTATGGGCACAATGCATCCGTAGTTGGTGGGTGCGGCCTGTATGTGGCCATAGTGCCAGCAGGCTTCTTCCTTTCTGTGAAGATTGAAGCACCCGAAATTCTGTGATGGCGCGCTTACCATGTTCGTGGTCTACTATCTGGCGTGGGCGGTTCATCGGATCGCTGAACAGCGGCAGGTCGATGACACCATGCTCCTTCTCGGGCACGCCCTCCACGATGGCGAGATATTTCTTTTTCACTTGGTGATTCGCGAATTGTTCCTGTAAGAGAAGGTATGCCTCCATGGTCTTGGCAACGAGTATGATGCCCGATGTCCCCATGTCGAGTCTGTGGGCAATCATGGATCCTGGCCATCGTTTCTCTGCCCAAGTCGCTACTGAATAATGACTGATCTTTCCTGGTGCGCTTAGCATTCCTGAGGGCTTGTTCAGAACGGCTAAGGCCTCGTCTTCCCAGACGACCTCAGGCTCAAGCTGCGAGTCTCCAACTGTTTCTGCATCAGGGGCCACGTCAAGTCCTTGCAACATCCACGTCAATACCGGCTTGCATTTCCCACGACAGGCAGGATAGAACTCACCGTGATGCCTGATCTCGCTTTTAGGAGATGGCCCCCACCAGAACTCAGCCATGCACAAAGGCTTCAGTTGCTGACCGTAGGCATATTGCAGTAGCTTTGGTGCACAGCAGTCGCCGGTGCCGCCTGGTGGTAACGGGTATTTCCTGCGGATACGGGCAGAACTATGATAGTCTTGCCAGACATCAACCAAGTCTTTGGTCTCGCCTTTGGCATTGAGGAACTGATACTGATGGAAAAGCCAGGTCTGCAGCCTTTCCGACATCATTTTGCGCTGTAGGGAGAGAGGGTTTGATGCTTGGTACTCTTCTGTTTCCGTCTGACGCTCGGCCATTTGGTGGTTCAGAGCGGAAATCTTGCGTTCCGTCTGTTTGAAATAACCATCGGGTTGTTGTGCATCAAATACAGGGGGCACGAAATAAGACCAGTCGTTGCGACCTTCAAGCAAGCCAGAATAGGCTGCGAGAAACCCGATTCCCTCTGCAGATGCCACCACTAATACACCAAACATCTTCCCCTCTGTGAGTTGCATCCCCTCCAGTTCACGTTTCACCTCCTCTGCTGCCAATTGACATAGCGGATGAGGCTCGTAGCAGAAAGGGTTGGTAAACCGTTCTGGTGCTGCGATGTTGGTATATAGTCGGTGAACTATTGTCATGATATCGCAAAAGTACGAATTTTTTCACGAACGAGCAAAAGAATCGCTTTTTTTCTTCTAAAAATACTTTGTTGTATCAGGATATTTATGTACCTTTGCCGAAAACATATCAAAAGAGACGATAATGAAACAGGATGAGAAGTTTGTGATAACCATCAACCGCGAACTTGGTTCTGGCGGCAGAAGTATCGGTGAGAAACTGGCTAAAAGGCTATGTGTGCCATTCTATGACAAGGCGCTTATTCAACAGCTCAAGGAGAGATATGGTTTATCGACAGAGGAGATAGAGCGCCTGAAAGGTCAGCAGCACAACTGGTGGGCTGACTTCAAGCGTAGTCTGAAGTTGATGCCCAGCTATGCTGCTCCTCAGTATATCTCGGGAAAGACGGCCATGCCTGATTTCCTTATAACGGATGATATCTTCCAGGCAGAGACAGAGATTCTGAAGGGTATCGCTGATGATGGCTCCTGCGTAATTGCCGGGCGTAGTGGTTTCCACATCTTCCGTGACCATCCTAACCATCTCAGCATTCTGATTCAGGCATCGATGGACTATCGTGTCAGTCGTCTGATGAAAAAGCAAAGTATTAGTGCTGAAGAGGCGCGGAAGATAATTGATGAAGTGGATAAGGGGCGTGAGAATTATGTGAAGAAGTATACGGGATCCTCGCGTTATGATACACGCAACTACCAACTTGTGATCAATGTTGATGGTCATACTGAAGATGAGATTGTGGAGATGATACTGATGTATATCGGAACATCAGGCAACAAAATCTTATTCTGACTATAGCAGATCGAGGCATTTCTCCACAGGAATGCCTCTGTTTTTGTCGTCTGTGTCGCGGTAGCGGTCAATCATGCGGAACACGGTGTCCATAGCCGTGCGTGTGCTGGTACGTAATGATTCCCCATTCAACAGGTGGCCGATGAGCACAGCTGAGAAGATATCGCCAGTACCATGAAAAAGACCTGGAATCTCGTGATACTCCAAATGGAAGTACTGGCTGTCCATGTGGTTGTAGCCCGCAACAGCGTTCTGTCCGTCAATCTTACAGCTGGTGATGAGCACAGATTTGCAGCCGATGCCGCGCAGTTTGTCCAGGAGTTCGCGTGTCTCATCCCAGGTGATACCCTCCATCTTGATGGGTGTGCCTGTCAGATAACAGGCTTCGGTATAGTTAGGGAAGGTCAGATCGGCGACTCTTACCATGTCGCGCATCAGTTCTACCTGCCGTTCTGTCATACCGTTATAGAGCCGTCCACCATCGCCGAGGATGGGATCCACGAATATCGTTGTTCCCTGTGCGCCTTGTTCCTCGCAGTAGCCTGCTACCAGCTTTGCCTGTTCGTCGCTGAACATCAGTCCTGTGCAGATAGCGTCAAACGAGAAGCCAAGTTCTTTCCATACTGGCAGCGTGCCGCGGATATAGTCCGTCGTGTCCTGGATGTTGAACTTCCCATAGTCGAGCGTGTTCGACACCAGCGCTGTCGGCAGGCTGTAGGTAGGAATACCGAGGTAAGACAGGATAGGCAGCATCGCCACCATCCCCACCTTGCTGTATCCCACGACGTCGTTTACCAATAGTATCTGTTTCATTTTCTTATTTACGCAACCTCATAGAACACCTGGCCCACCCGGTCGATATGGTCGCCAATGGGGGTGCCTTTTTTCTTTGAATAATCCAGAAGGTCAACAGAATAGAGCAGTCCCAAGTCGTCTATTTCGCAGAGGATGCTAAGCAACTGGTTGTAGTCTATGTTGTTGCCGACAATAGCCAAATCTATATCAGATCCTTCACGATAATTGCCCTTTGACCTGGAGCCAAAGATCAGAACCTTCTTAATGTTTGCGTGTCGGCGAAACACGTCTTGCAGTTCCTTGATAACCGTATCGCTTAGTCCAAACCTCATGGCTGTCGATAGTCTTGATTCTATTTGTGTGGGCAAAGGTAAGCATTATTTCGGAAAGATGCCACATTTTCCACAAGTTTTTTGCAGAATTTGTTGGCAATTAGAAATTTACTGTGTCACAAACACTCTCCAACCACCATCCTTCTCTCCGCGTTCTACATATTTCTTCTTAATAAGTTGGTCAAGGAGTTTCTGAATGGCAGCGATACTGATGCCTGCCACTTCTTTCATATCTGCCAGCGTAAGCGTTGGCTGTGTACGCATTGCATTTAGTATTTTTGTATAATTAGGTGTACGGAAAGCTATCCGTTCACCATCATACCACCATACATTTTCATCATGCTCACTCACAAAGAGCACATCGTTATAAACCTCTGTGGCTACCAGTTCATTGAAGTATTTCAGAAACGGTTTGATGTCCTTTATATCAGCGTGTGCACCATCAGCAGGTACAGGGCCGACCTCCAAATCCGTCTGATGCAAAGCCTCTAAATATTCATTCTTTTTACGGCTGCGCACTACAATCATCGGATAATCGTGACGAGTCAGAATAAAGTTTACCATCAGTCGGGCTATACGTCCATTTCCATCTTCAAACGGGTGAATACGAATGTATCTGTAGTGGAATAATGCTGCTAATTCCACTGGTGAAAGTTTTCCCTCCTGCTCAGCCTTGTTATACCAATCCACCAAATCTGTCATCAAACTGGGAGTTTCTTCTGGTGAGGCATATTCGAATCGGTCGCCATAGCGAGTGATGACGCTGTTTGGACGAGTCTTATATTGTCCAGCATGGATGATATAGCTTGTTTGTACGCCTCCGGGAAGTTCTCGATAGACAGTATAGTCTTCACGTAGCAAGGTTTTGTGTAACGTACGAATAAAGTTCTGTGTTAGGGGGACATCCTTCACAGAAGCTTCTTCAGACATCATACGGAGCCCCACATTACTCGCTGTCATCTCCTGTACATCACGCACATCAGCCTCCCCTATTACCTTGCCAAATAGCAACAGGATTTCCGTCTGACCATAAGTCAGCGTATTACCTTCAATATGATTGCTATTGTAGTTGAAGTCCACTGTGAAACGACGGCTAAGCCTATCTCTATCCTTTTCCGACAATGGTTGCAAATTATGCCATGCTGCCAATGCCTTTTTAATATTCAGATACTTCATACAGCCACAAAACTATTAATTAACGCCACAAGGATGCGATTAAGCGAGTGCAAAGAGAACATGTTCTCATTTGCCGAGCGGGAGCATTCTCGCAGCTATCGTGCTGCAAAGATACAAAATATTTCCTAAATGGTTGTAACATTACAACCTTTTTTTGATACAATCCACTCGATTTTTATCGAAAAAACAACAAAAAACACATCTAACCTCGCTCATATTTCCGGAAATCCTTTCTACAGAGCCACTTCTTCAGTAGGCTCTTGAGACAGACCTTATATTTCTTGTGATAAAAGCAAAAATCTGGCTTTTTTCGTGGAAGTGCGTTGGGTTTTCATGAAATTGTCGTATCTTTGCAGGCGGTTATGGGAAATCAGCAAGCTTCGCCGATACTGGCGCTTCAACAGCAGCGGCTGCTGCTCCAGAAACCATAGCCAAGCTATCATGAGAGAAAGGCCAATGAGGGAAATCGACATACCAACAGCCATTCTTCTCCTTGTTGAACTGGATACGATACTCTCGCTTCCTGCCTAACACACTCCGAACCATCATAGATGCCCCACTACATATTCTTTTATTGTGTACATATCGATTGCAAAGGTACGAAAAAAGAATCAGATTGAAGAGTCTTTTGCTGTCACAAGGTTTATGTATTTTAAAAACCACACAATTCGCCATTGCCGTTCTCCAATGCAGACATAACCCGCTCCTCTTCGCTCATATCCATATCAGAATATCGTTTTTCCTCATAAGCATCATACAAATCACCCATCATTTGATCATAATCAGCTTCTCTATGTTTTCTTCTTTCTTCTTGATGCATCAAGTAATGCTGTTGATTATTAAAGTTCAAGTAATTTTGAATTATAGGAGAATTGACTTCTATATATTCCTTATCAACAACTTCATTGGCGGTAAACAGATCCATGTTGTCTAAATTAGCAAATACTACTATCTGGTTGAACAGGATAGGTTTACCTTCATTGTCTCTTTGTACTTCATCAATATGTTCTCTTGTACAAATCCCCCTATCAACATCGTCCCATTGCAAAATATGATAGACATTGTTTTGTGGTCGAATCACAATTCTTTCAATTGTATGACGCTTCCTGATAGACATTTCTGATTGTAAAAAATCATATGTATGCTCGTTCATTATAACACTACGAAGGAACTCACCTGTGTCGCATTTACCTAACTTGACAACAACAAACTTAAAGCCGTTCCGGCGGTTTGTTCTTAACTTGACATCAATAAGTCGGCAAGGCCATACTATTTTCTGAACTGTCTCGTATTTCATGATAATCTCTTGACTCTTAATTTCACACATCCCATTTTGACTCAGTACCGAACTCGTGCCACTTAGAAATTATTGTTTTCATTTCCTCGCATGTTAAAGATGATTCATAGATGTCAAATGTTGTTTGACTTCTATATCTTATACTCCAGTTAGCTTCTAGATATACACAAGCAACATGAAGCATTCCATATGCTTCTTTTTTTTCCAATTGTTTAATCATATCTTTTCTTATAACCTCTTTCGTAGGAATTGGCATATTATTCCCGTCCTCGAAAGAGTATCGAAAAGTAAGAGTTCTGTTTTCATAACTAATACGTGTCCATTGAGTACTATTATCGACTTTTGCAGGCAGTTTTTCTCCAATTGCATTTATCGCAAATTCCATATATTTTTCACACATTTCTCTAATTTCATACTCATCTTTCAATGGCTTTTTGGGGAAGATTATGCGATAAATATAAAATACAAATGTAAGTAAAATAAGTGAAATGACAAAGACTATTACAGCGCCCAAAAGCCCTGCAATCATAACTCCTCCCAAAGATAGCAATCCACTGATCTTAAGTGCAGAATAAATAGAACCTCTCATTTTCTATTTTGAGATTAGTTTCTTTAATTCATCACATGTTATTACAATGTCCTTGATATTCTGAGAAGATTTAATAATATATCTACATATCCAACTACGTTTAGTTTCAACCAAGGCGGAATATTTTTCTTCCTCACCTTTGCTTTCAATGTTATTTTGCAGGTTTTGTTTGACAATGTTCCAATCAACGGAATCAGCATTATATACAGAGTCGTCAAACAAATATACAAATATTAAAGACTCTGTTGTAACAAAGACATCTATCCAAAGAGTATAATCATCTATTTTTGAAGGCAAAGATAATCTTGATGATACAGCATTCTCTACTATAAGTTTTGTATGCTCGTCTGCTTCTTGATCTTCAGGAATTAAATGATCATTTGGTTTAATATAAAAGGCTGAATAGTTTTCCTTCAGATTCTCCATCTTGTATCTCTGTTTCTTTCCAATGAAATATAATGTGAGAACCCACAAAAGGAGTACTACAATTAAGGATATGACACCTGCTAAAAAACTAATTAAGAAAATAAAAACACATAAAGAAAGTAGCGTTTTAAAAATACCATTAACACTCATTTGTTCTGTTCATGTGCCAAGCGACTCCCAAAACTTGGCGGTTAATAGTTAATGATGGCTATACATAAAAGAAGCGTGGGAACCTTCCTGTCACTCGTCCCACGCATCGAGGCTCTGGCATCGCCCTAGTAGTTGAACGAGCAACGCCGAAGCCCACGCCGATATGTATATAAACAACGATGACTGCATCGAAGCCAATAA
>DFGG01000095.1 GCA_002371695.1 bacterium UBA3756 | reverse complement strand
AAGGGCATGACCATCGAGCAGGCTCGCGAACTGGTGAAGAATCCTCTCTATCTGGGATGCATGATCATCAAGACCGAGGGTGCTGACGGACAGATTTCGGGTGCTCTCTCTACCACTGGCGACACCCTGCGTCCTGCCCTGCAGATCATCAAGTGCCAGCCTGGCATCACCTGCGTCAGCGGCGCCCTGCTGCTCATCTCGAAGCAGAAACAGTATGGTGAGGACGGCGTGCTCGTTGTGGCCGACGTGGCCGTGACGCCTATGCCCGATGCCAACCAGCTGGCTCAGTTTGCTGTATGCACCGCCCAGACGGCTACTGCCGTGGCTGGCTTTGCAGAGCCCCGCGTGGCTATGTTGAGCTTCTCTACCAAGGGTAGTGCCAAGCACGAGGTTTGCGATAAGGTGATTGAGGCTACCCGCCTGGCCAAGGAGATGGATCCCAACCTGAAGATCGACGGTGAGCTGCAGGCTGACGCTGCACTCGTTCCCGGTGTTGGTGCCAAGAAGGCTCCCGGCTCTGAGATTGCTGGTAAGGCCAATGTGCTCGTGTTCCCCAACCTCGAGGTGGGCAACATCGGCTATAAGATGGTGCAGCGCCTGGGTGATGCCATCGCCATCGGCCCCATCCTTCAGGGTATCGCGCGTCCTGTCAATGACCTCAGCCGTGGTTGCTCTGTCGACGATATTTATTATATGATTGCCATCACTGCCTGCCAGGCTATGGATGCTAAAAAGTAAAGAGTGAAAAGTGAAGAATTTGTAATAAGGAAAGAAATTACCGTAATACGCTTTTTATGCCAGACTCATAGAAAAATGCGTATTACGTTAATTTCTTTCTAAAAAGAATTATAGCAATGAAAATTTTGGTACTTAACTGTGGCAGCAGTTCTATTAAATATGCATTGTACAACATGGACGACAAGTCTGTGATGACTAGTGGTGGTGCCGAGCGCGTTGGACTCGACGGTGCCTTCGTGAAGGTGAAGCTCGCCAATGGTGAGAAGAAGCAGATCATGCACGACATCCCCGAGCATACCGAGGGCGTGAAGTTCATCTTCTCGCTGCTCACCGATCCTGAGATAGGTGTCATCAAGAGTCTCGACGAGATTGATGCCGTGGGCCACCGTATGGTGCACGGAGGTGAGAAGTTCAACAAGTCGGTGCTCCTCACCGACGAGGTGCTCAAGGCCTTCGAGGAGTGCAGCGACCTGGCTCCCCTGCACAACCCTGCCAACCTGAAGGGCGTGAACGCCGTGAAGGAACTGATGCCGGGTCTGCCTCAGGTGGGTGTCTTCGATACCGCCTTCCATCAGACCATGCCTGCCAAGGCTTATATGTATGCCATCCCCTACGAGCTGTATGAGAAGTACGGCGTGCGCCGCTATGGTTTCCACGGAACGAGCCATCGCTACGTCTCTGCCCGCGCCCTGGAGTTTCTGGGCATGAAGCCGGAGGGTACGAAGGTCATCACCTGTCACGTGGGTAACGGTGGCAGTATCGCTGCCGTGGTAGACGGTAAGTGTGTAGACACTTCGATGGGTCTCACCCCGCTGGAGGGTCTCGTGATGGGTACCCGCTCTGGTGATATCGACGGTGGTGCCGTAACCTTCATCGAGAAGAAACTGGGTCTGGATGCCGACGGTATGTCTGCCCTGCTCAACAAGAAGAGCGGTGTGGCTGGTATCACTGGCGGCTCGAGCGACATGCGTGACGTGGAGAATGCTGCCAAGGCTGGCGACGAGCGTGCCCGTCTGGCTCAGGATATGTACTTCTACCGTATCAAGAAGTATATCGGTGCCTATGCAGCTGCCATGGGTGGCGTGGATGTCATCGTGTTCACAGCCGGTGTTGGCGAGAACCAGGTGTCCATGCGCTCCGAGGTCTGCAAGGGCCTGGAGTTCCTCGGCGTGAAGTTCGACGAGCAGAAGAACCAGGTGCGCGGCGAAGAGGCTATCATCTCTGCCGACGACTCTCAGGTGAAGGTGGTTGTGATTCCTACCGACGAGGAACTGATGATCGCCACTGACACGATGAATCTGCTTTGAGTAGGAAGGAGTATTCCTAACAGATAGATATAGGGAAATCCCGATGAACTATTCGGGGTTTCCCTTTGTTTTGCCGATTATTCTTCGTATCTTTGCACCATGAAACAGTAAAAACAGATGTTGAACTAATAATAAGGAAAGGGAAAAGTGATGAAGAAGATCTACACAATGCTGATGATGGTCATGATGGCCGTGGCTTTCACCTCCTGTGAGGATGGGGCTATTGCCTACGATTTGGAAGGAACCTGGAGAGGGCAGATGCATATTTCCTCACGCTATAACGGGGTTGTATATAATTCTGTGCGTTCAGAAATCACCTTCGATAGAAATCAGTATGATTATGCCAGCGGCAGAGGTTATTGGGTTGACTATTACGACGACTATGGCTGGGGCACGGATTATGTGGCTAACACCATCAGTTGGGAGGTGGTCAACCGTGTCATCAAGATCTGGTTTGAGGGTGAGCGTTCCTATTTCGAGATTCGCAACTACTCGCTGAACGATCGTTACTTCGAAGGCTATATCTGGGATGGTGGTCAGGATGTCTATTTCTCACTGACGAAGATAGCACGTCCAGCCAGCTACAATAGCTATCGTTGGAACGCCTGGGACTATGACTACTTCTGGGCACGTACCCGTAGTGAGTATGGTGACAGCACCGAAGTCAGGGACATGCCTGTCCGCTTCGTTAATCCGGAGTTGAAAGTGGTGGAGTAGATAATGATGGGCGGCTCCTGGCGATTAAATGGAGGCTCCTGACGATAAAAT
>DFGG01000041.1:1755-2669 GCA_002371695.1 bacterium UBA3756 | reverse complement strand
TTTTGTTTTTTTTCACAAAAAAATTTGTTTGATTCAGAATAAATGCTTACCTTTGCAGCAGATAAGTAAGGATAAGACATATTAGATCAAGGATTCCGACACGACAACTTTGTCGGAATTCTTTGTTTTATGTCTGTCTATGCAACAAGTTAATTAAAAACAAATAAAGAATAACTATGGCTTATATGTCACAAGAAGGCTACGACAAACTGATAGCCGAACTGAAACGCTTAGAAAGTATTGAGCGCCCCAAGGCCTCAGCAGCCATTGCAGAGGCGCGCGAGAAGGGCGACTTGAGTGAGAATTCTGAGTATGATGCCGCCAAGGAGGCTCAGGCACATCTCGAAGACAAGATCAACCAGCTGAAGGTGACGATCTCAGAGGCAAAGGTGGTAGACACGAGCCGCCTGAGCACGGATGCCGTGCAGATCCTGTCGAAGGTAGAGATGACCAATCTGGCCAACAAGGCCAAGATGACCTACACCATCGTCAGTGAGAGTGAGGCCAACCTCCGCGAGGGTAAGATCTCTATCAAAACCCCCATTGCCCAAGGTTTGCTGAACCACAAAGTGGGCGACGAGGTGGAAGTGAAGATTCCCCGTGGCACGATCAAACTGCGTATTGACAAAATTACAGTTGGATAGTATGGATATATTCAGTAAGATTGCTGCTGGTGAGATTCCCAGCTACAAGTGCGCAGAGAACGAGAAGTTCTACGCATTCCTCGACATCAATCCGCTGGTGAAGGGTCACACACTGGTGATTCCTCGCCGCGAGGTGGACTACATTTTCGATATGGAGGATGATGAGATAGCCGAGTTCCAGGTGTTTGCCAAGCGAGTAGCCAAGGCCATTGGCAAGGCGTTCCCCTGTAAGAAGGTGGCCGAGGTGGTACTTGGTCTCGAAGTGCCCCA
>DFGG01000041.1:0-1636 GCA_002371695.1 bacterium UBA3756 | reverse complement strand
CTTACACCAGAGGAGTTTCAGGAAATTGCCAAGAAGATACGTGATGAGTTTGTGTGATTACACAAACTCATCGCCGTATTTGATCCTTACTTCATTCACGTATTTCTTCACCATCGAGCTGTTGTCGCTCTTCTTGCAGATCATCAGCACGTCGCCCTGCTCAGCCACGATATAGCCCTCAAGACCATTAAACACGCCAAGCTTCCCCTTCGGCAGGCGGATGATGTTGTTGTGGCAGTCCTCGAGCATCACCTCCGAGTCGAGTATCACATTATCATCCTTCACCTTGCTCATCACCTCATAGACAGCGTGCCACGTGCCGAGATCAGCCCAACCGAAGTCGCACTTCATCACATATACGTCGCGGCTCTGCTCAAGGATGGCATAGTCGAGCGAGAGGTTCGGATAGCGGGGATAGTTCTCTGCCACATACTCCATCTCCTCGTCGTATGTATAGTCTGGTTTCTCAAACTTCAGATTACGCAGCACAACGGGGAAGAGTTTCTCGAAGTTATGGGTCAGATGGCGCGCATTCGAGATAAAGATGCCCGTGTTCCAATAGAACTCGCCACTCTTCATGAACATTTTCGCGAACTCGCGCTCGGGCTTCTCCGTAAACGACTTCACCTTATACACCTCAGGCTTACAGCTTTGGTCACCAATCTGGATATAGCCATAGCCAGGCTCCGGCCTCGTGGGCTTTACCCCCATGGCAATGAGCACGTCGTTCTCCGAGACATATCTTATGCCTACATCGATGCTGTGCGCAAACTGTACAGCATTGAGTACCAGCTGGTCCGACGGTGAGATAATCACATTGGCATCAGGGTTCTCGCGCAGGATACGCATCGTAGCCCATGCCACGCTGGGAGCCGTGTTACGATGGATTGGCTCCACGATGACATTATGCTCATGCACCTCGGGCAACTGAGTTCTTACCAGCTCGAAGTATTCCCTGCACGTACATATATATATATTCTCTTTGGGCAACATTACGGCGAAGCGGTCAAATGTCGCCTGAAGCTGGGTCCTGCCCGTGCCGAAAAGGTCAACGAACTGTTTAGGATACTTTTCACGGCTCACTGGCCACAACCGTTGTCCACGGCCTCCAGCCAGAATCACGCAGTAGTTTCTCTTGTCTGTTGTTTCCATTCAATAGATATTGGTTATAATTTATGGGGCGAAGATACGCATAATAGTTGATACTTACAAATATTTTTAAGTTTTTTATAAGAAACTTTTGTCATTTCAAAAAATAGTGTTACCTTTGCACCCGCTTTCCGATGGGAATTCAGTTGCGTTGTATCTTGCCCAGATGGCGGAATCGGTAGACGCGCTGGTCTCAAACACCAGTGGGGCAACCCGTGCCGGTTCGACCCCGGCTCTGGGTACTAGGATTCTCAAGAAAGCTCATCCCGTTCATGTGTGAGCGGGATTTTTCTTTTTAACATCATGCAATCGTTTGCATTAACAATAGGCTTATTCTCTGATGGTTAAGTGAACACTGAATGGCATTATTTTGTATCTTTGCACAAACAGAATTAAATAACTAAAGGCAAGTTTTATGAGAATCGTTTTCAATCTTGAATACCAGACTACCTTCGGAGAAGAACTGGCATTGAACATCCTATTGGAT
>DFGG01000151.1 GCA_002371695.1 bacterium UBA3756 | reverse complement strand
ATATAAACCAGGCGAAAATGATATGAATGATCAAGAAAAGGGAATCAGACTGCTTAATGTACGATGACCTTAATCTTGGAGATACGGTGCTCGTCAAGCTCGGTGACCTCGAAGGTGAAGTTCTGATAGTCAATGCGCTCATGAAGTTCGGGGAAATCGCCCTTGATCTCGAGCAGTAGGCCTGCGAGAGAGTCAGCATCGCCCCCTACCCCCTCGAAGGTTTCGTCATCAATGTCGAGGATCTTGAAGAAATCGCTGAGCAGCGTCTTGCCCTCGAAGACGTAAGTATTGGCATTGATACGCACATAGTTCTTCTCCTCCTCGTCGTACTCATCGTTGATCTCGCCGACAATCTCCTCGAGGATATCCTCCAGGGTGATGAGACCGCTGGTACCGCCAAACTCGTCGACCACGATGGCGATATGAACCTTGTTCTCCTGGAACTCGCGCAGCAGGTCGTCGATTTTCTTCGTTTCCGGCACGAAATAGGGCGGACGGATGAGCGACTGCCAGCGAAAATTGGCGGGCTTCGACAGATGGGGCAGCAGGTCCTTGATATAGAGGATGCCGCGCACATTGTCGATAGAGTCCTGATAGACGGGGATGCGGGAGTAGTTGTTCTCCACGATACACTGGATGACGTCAGGGAAACGGCTTCGGAAGTCGAGGTCGATAATGTCCTGACGGCTGGTCATGACCTCCTTGGCCGTCTCGTCGCCGAAGCGCACGATGCCCTCGAGCATGTTCTTCTCGCCCTTGAGTTCCTCCTCATCAGTCAGTTCGAGTGCCTGTTCGAGGTCGTCTACACTGAGCACGTGGTTCTCCTTCTGCACCACCTTCTCGGCCAGGATGCCAGAGCGGAGCAGGATGTTCTCCAAAGGATAGAACAGCTTACGCAGGAAACGGATGCTGCCACAGAGTGTGCGACACATGGCGAGGGCGTGCTGGCGGCAGTAGACCTTGGGCATGATCTCGCCGAAGAGGAGCAAGAGGAACGTGAGCAGGACGGTGATGACGAGGAACTGGAGCCAGACGGCATTACCGAAGTTGACGGTATGGCTGATGAAATAGTTGCAGAGCATGATGATGGTCACGTTCACCAGGTTGTTGGTGATGAGGATCGTGGCCAGCAGTCGCTCGGAATCCTCACGAAGTGCGAGGATGCCGCGGTCGCGCTCCGAGTTGCTCTCCTCCAGCTCGTTGATATCATTGGGTGTCAATGAGAAGAAGGCAATCTCTGAGCCAGAAGCAAAGCCAGAAAGGACGAGAAGTATGGCAGCGAGGACAGCCGCAAAGATGGCTCCCATGGAGGGAGCCATGAAAGTTACTTCACTGAATATTTGTTGAAGATAGTCCATAACGAGTGATTAGAAGGGCAGACCTTCACTGTCGGCAGTCGTCGTCTGCGTCTGCGGCGCTGACTGCTGAGGTGCAGGTTGCTGAGGTGCGGGCTCGTTGGCTCCAGCGGGAGTGCCGGCAGCCTTAGGCGAGAGCATCTCCATATTGTCGGCCCATATCTCGGTGACATAGCGGCGCTGCCCCTGCTTGTCGTCGTATGTGCGATAGCGTATACGGCCTTCGATGTAAAGTTTGTCGCCCTTATGGACGTATTTTTCGACCACCTCAGCCAGTTTGCGCCAAAGGATGACGGTATGCCAGTCGGTATGGTCGGGCACCACGGTGCCGTTCTGGAGGGTATAGCCGCGCTCTGTCGTTGCCAGGCGCACTTGTGCTACTGCCACACCCTGTTCCACATAGCGAACCTCGGGCTCCTGCCCTACGTTGCCAATAAGCATTACTTTATTCATAGTTATTATTTTTAAAAGGTTTATAAAAAGCTACTTGGCTCGTCCAAGATAGCGGAACTTGAAATTCTTGCCCTTAGCCGACGGGAACTGGCTGCGCTCATCGACACGCTCACGCAGATGGTCGACGATGCGGTTGTAGCAATCCATGCCCGACTTAGCCTTGACACGAGCCACGAACTGCGTGTCGCGATACTGGAATTTTCCTGTGCCGGGAACGAGCAGCACGCGCTTGAAATCTATAAGACCCTCGTACCATCCGGCGCGCTCCTCGTTGAGGCGCATCAGAACAGGTGATGCCTGCTTGCCGCTGGGCGTAGCAGCTGCAGCATGGACGGCCTTCTTCTCCTTGAAGTCCTGCATGGTTGAAGCTTCGGTCTTGATAATAATGAAATAGACGCGTGTGCGCACCTTATATCTTTTGGGATAAAACACATCGCTGGCCACATACTCACGAATGTCAGCCTCCAAAACTGGATTCATCCCAACCTCATCAATTGATCTCAAAAAGGCAATAGCCTCATCGACTGTGGGTACTAGGGTTTCACGGTCGAAATATCTTAAATACAAATTCATTTGTGAACGATGTTTTCATAAAAAAGAGCGGAAAACGGGACTCGGACCCGCGACCCCAACCTTGGCAAGGTTGTGCTCTACCAACTGAGCTATTTCCGCATATATACTTTCGGAACTTATTCATTTTCTTGGCGGCAACTCGATATAAAAACATGCTTTACAGCATTCGATTTGCACAAGATTTCCGTGTTCCGGAAGACAACCTCTCTCGATTGCGGATGCAAAGGTAATGCTTTTTTCCGAACTGGCAAAC
>DFGG01000142.1:10792-14672 GCA_002371695.1 bacterium UBA3756 | reverse complement strand
ACCGGGTAAATCCGCTGAGCCGATAATTCTCGATTTTTTGTATTGTCATATGGCTTTGTCTTTAAATTGTGCACATAAGGAATAGGTAGCGACGTTTCAGATAGGCTATCCACTCGTCAATCTGAGGCACGTGAAGGCATTTCTTCATCCAGTCAAACAAGTTCTCATAGCTTAAGGGTATGCAGGAGTTCAGACACTCCCTTCGTAGAAGCTTCCGATAGGCGGGCATAGCATCAAGACTGAAATGTATGTTCTCTTGCGGATAGAGTGTGATACTGGTGAAGTTTGAAATGTCGCCATGAATGACCATCGATGCCCCAAGTATATGATTCCGCCATATCTGCCTGAGCTTGTTGGAAGTAAGTTCCTCGAGGGAAACGCCGTCCTTATAATAGCCACTCTTTTCGGTAGCTGACTGATAAGCCTCGGAAAGGCGCACGTTTCCGTACTCATCTCTGACATGAGAATATTCACGCGAACCAGGCTTCAGAGGGTATGCCTTCTCTGTATATTTCACCTCGATGCCGATGCCGCAAGCCTGACCGCCGTGGTTGGTATAAGGAATATAGACATCGAAAGCTGTATGGTCGTCAAGATAATCCTCGATAGGCTCCGGATGGTATTCCACAAGCACGTCCTCAATGGATTTGACTTCATCCCTGCCGATAATCTTGTTAAACAGCATCTTGCATCCTTCGAGGTCATGCTTCATCGGAAAAAATATGTTGTAGGGGATATGCTCGCTTCGCAACAGATTGGTAAGCATCTGCCCGCTTGGAGCCGTCGATGTATTCGGAACAGGCTTTTGCAGTTCATTCATTATTTCTTCACGAAAACTTTCGTAGAATACCAGTCCGTGGCGAGCATCTTCGTATCGGAGCACGTTCGGGTATTTGTAGAATCCCACTTGCAGTTCGGCCTCCCTGAATTTCACCTGATGCTCACGAGCCTTGCTCTTGAAAGCTTCATAGGAAAGCTTGCGCACTCCCATTGCAACATCGCCCAACATGTTGTTGTTAGCAAACTGATTCATTACATCATTGAAAGTGTATCCTTTGTCCATACTAAGTCTATTTTGCCCGATATGAGAAGTTGTTCAAATATCCATTGCGAAAATGTAAAGTCCGTTTTGGATTCTTATAGAACCAGAACTCAACTATGCGATTAGGATATACTTGTCTGTTGATCTCATCGGGTTCGCCACAAATCCTCCTGCACTCGTCCGTTGACAATCCGATGCGCAGTTTAGTATCCTTATCCCGAAATGTGTTGTCCGAATCACTTCCACAACTTTCCTCTGAAAGCAATGCATAGCGTTTGTTGACAAATCCTACATTCCCGTTAACAGAAACTTTATACCAATACTTATTGGCATCTTTATCTACCAATACGGCTCCAGACTTGCCATTGTACAGCACGGCAATGATGTCGGAATTTGCATTAGGCTGCTGTCTGACGTTCAGAAAGCCATCGTCAGCATTCGAATATACGAGAATTGTCTGCCCACACATCATTAACGAAACAAACGACAACAAGCAAAGAAATAAACTTCTAATCATCTTTTCCAAGATTAAATGTATTACACAAAATCCATCTCATTCCTCTTGATGACCAGCGGATAGCGTTTTGGGTGGCGCAGGCTGTCTATCTCGAGGTCTACGTCAAGGTCGGGCCACTCGATGGCTTCTAGGCCAGACATCTGCACGTTCAGCACGCTGCGGATGGGCGCATCCTGCATCCAAGGGATGCGGTTGTACGACAGGAAATAATCGTGGCCCTGCACTGAGAGCATGATGCCCTCAGCGTTAATCATCAATACGCTTGCCGATGTGCTGGCTTCCGTATATTCGCTCTCGCGTCTGAACACTGGACTCATAACCTTGCTTTTGGGTGCAAATTTACAAAAAAGATTTCAATACCAAGCAGGAAGAGGCAAAAAAAGATATAAATATTTGCCGCATGAGGGCATGCGAAGGCGTTTTGTCAAGAAACAAGAGCCGTAACATCCTGGGCGGCGAGCCGTAATACACGAGGCAGCGAGATTACTTCTCAGTGGGGCTGGACTGGTGTGCTGTCTCGACGAGACTCATATCTAATGCGAGTAGCGTGTAGGGCGTTTTGCGCAAAGCAGAGAGAAGTGACATCGTGACAAAGTGACATCGTGACATTAAGCACCTTCCACGTATACAAGAGACTTGGAGGCGATAGTGTACTATTGTACCATTTCGAAAATTGATTTTCGCATCTGGGGGGGATGGAAAATATGTATATCTATATATATTATATTATTATATATTATAATATATAATAATATAATAAAATTAATAATAAGAGTTTTCTGCCTGTTGCACTAAAATCAAAAAACACAAATGGTACAATGGTACATTGGTACAATACACAGCACAGCAGGGAGAGACCTTAATGTCACGATGTCACTTTGTCACGATGTCACTGTGTCACCATCTGATTGTAATTCACGAATGGCAAGCCTGATTTTAACATTTCAAACAAAATCAAAACAAAACGCAGAAACGCTTTGTCCGATGGAAAGATTTTCGTACCTTTGCAATGAATTTGATAAGGACATTTGAAAGGATATAGCGGTTATGAAGGTATTATTGATAAACGGAAGCCCGAAAGAGCATGGGAACACTTTCCTGGCACTCAGCGAGGTGGCAAAGACGCTGAACGCAGAGGGCATTGAGACTGAGATTGTAAGTATCGGCAAACAGGCAGTCCAAGGCTGCATCGCCTGCGGCTGGTGCGGCAGGACGGGCAAATGCACGTATAGCGATGACTTGTACTACAAGATATGGCGGGCTGTGAACGACGGCATCGATGGGCTGGTGGTCGGTTCTCCTGTATATTATGGCGGGCCGAATGGTTCGCTCTGCGCCTTGCTCGACCGTGTGTTCTATTCCTTGGGGCAGCAGTTGCAGTACAAGCCAGGGGCCAGTGTGGTGGTGTGCCGTCGCGGTGGTGCATCGGCGGCTTTTGACCGTCTGAACAAGTACTTCACGATTATGAACATGCCTGTGGTCAGTTCACAGTACTGGAATATGGTCTATGGCCAGACTCCAGGGCAGGTGAATCAGGACGAGGAAGGTATGCAGACGATGCGGACACTGGGACGCAACATGGCTTGGATGATCAAGAAGCTGAATGTTGCCGAAGACGGGCATCCTGAGAAAGAACAGCCGGTCTGGACTAATTTCATCAGATAAGAGAGCTATGATAAAGAATAGCACTTATTAAACTTTGTATCAATACGGTGCAAATGTAGTGAGCTTGTAAGCGTCCTTCCGTTCATTTTTTATATCCTCCAATATGTTAGTAGCCGAAAAGCAGATAGAGAACATAAGTATATGCAAGGAGTCCATCTACGGCCTCCCCATTAAGGTGATGAGAATCCCGTCTTTGCTTATCTGATAAAACCTGTTCCTTCATAACATACTCTCTAATTGTTTAACTGCTTTTGTGATATCTTTCTCAAACCTCTTATGGTCTCTGAGGAAATCGGCTCTGTGGTCGGATAATACTTCATACAGTTCCTGGCTCATTTTGTCAACATACGAGGCAATGGCATACTCGATATCATCCTTCTGCCAGTCGAGCGAGGAATGGATATAGACCTGCCGCTTCTGATGCAGGAAACTGTAGGCGGTCTCAATGCTGTCACTCCTGCGGCTCCCGGCTGAAGGCATAGCACAGCGATTCGAGGCTGTCAAACTCTTCGTCACGCAAGAGCATGTTGACGCTCGAAACCAGTATCGCAGGGTCTTTGGGTAGATAGTCCATCAGTCCTTAATCTCCTCCAATGCTCCTGTCTCTGAATCAATGATGAAGCCGCGAACTACGATGTCCTTGGGCACCAGCGGAT
>DFGG01000142.1:0-10653 GCA_002371695.1 bacterium UBA3756 | reverse complement strand
ATGCCGCACTTCTGGATGGTGTCGAGCGTCTCGTCCGTCACACCGCGGGCTATCATCTCGTGGTGGAAGTGGCTGAAACTCATGTGGCAGGCACCGCAATGCGAGTGAGCCACCACCATGATTTCCTCAACGCCCAGTTCGTAGATGGCTACTATCAGGCTGCGCATGGCTGAGTCGAAGGGAGAGATAACAAGTCCGCCTGCGTTCTTGATGATCTTGGCATCACCGTTCTTCAATCCGAGAGCAGCAGGGAGCAGTTTGGTCAGACGGGTGTCCATACATGAGAGCACCGCCAGCTTCTTGTCAGGGTACTTATCCGTCAGATACTTCTCGTAGCCTTTCTGGGCCACGAAGGTCTTGTTGTATGCAATTATTTGGTCTATCATACTAAATCTTATTAAATCAGAGGACAAAGTTACTCATTTCTGCCCGATTTTTCGTAATTTTGCCCTCATTATTAGATTACATTAACGACAAGTATTGAAAATTGGATATGGAATTCAGAGCAATGAGACGCCATCGCCAGCAGCTTTCAGACGAAGAGAGCATCGCCATCCTGAAGAAAGCCACTTCAGGCACGCTGGCACTACTCGGCGACGGAGGCTACCCCTATGCCGTACCCATCAGCTATGTCTATGACGACGGCAAGCTGTACTTCCACAGCGCCATGAGCGGCCACAAGGTGGATGCCATCCGTAGCTGCGACAAGGCATCGTTCTGCGTCATTGACCAGGACTGCGTGAGACCAGCCGAGTACACCACCTATTTCCGCAGCGTGATAGCCTTCGGACGCATCCGCATTGTGGAGGATGAGGGAGGGACCAGCGATGTTGATAACATCGTGGGAGGGAACCCGGAAAAGCTCGCCATCGCCCGTATCCTCGGCAACCGCTATAATCCGAACCAGGAGGAAGCCCTGCAGAAGGAGTTGGAGCACGGTCTCGCCCGTATGCTCGCCATCTGCCTGGACATCGAGCACCTGACGGGCAAGGAAGCCATCGAGCTAACAAGACAAAGAGCAGAAAAATGATGAAACCACTATTAGACGTACACACCCATACTGTAGCCTCCGGCCACGGCTATAGCACGATACAAGAGATGGCACAGGCAGCAGCCGACAAAGGGCTGCAGGTGCTGGGCATCACGGAGCACGGCCCCAGCATACCAGGCACCTGCGGGCTGCTCTACTTCAAGAATATGTTCGTTGTACCCCGCCGGATGTGCGGTATCCGGTTGCTGATGGGCTGCGAGGTGAACATTCTCGACACTGAGGGCCATCTTGACCTCAATGACGAATACCTCGACCGTCTTGACATCGGCATCGCCGGCATCCATATCGTCTGCTGGCAGGGAGGCACTCGTGAGGAGAACACCCGAGGGATGATCAACGTCATCCGAAACCCGAAGATTCACATCATCAGCCATCCGGGCGACGGCACGGCAGAACTCGATTTCGAGCCATTGGTGCTGGCCGCCAAGGAGTCGCACACACTGTTGGAGGTGAACAACCACTCGCTGGCTCCCCAGCGTCATAAGGCCGTAGCCCGTGACAACAATCTCGAGATCCTTCGCCTCTGCAAGAAGTACGGTGTGCCCACGATTCTCGGCAGCGATGCCCACGTCTCGTTCCAGATAGCCGACTACGAGCGCCTGCGCCCGCTGCTGGCCGAGACGGAATTTCCTGACGAGCTGATCATGAACTACTGGCCGGAGCGGTTCTTTGACTATCTGGGGATAGAGCCGTGAGTATGCTGCAAAAACATATCGTCAACGAGTGCTATGAGCCGGAGGTATCAACCAACTTCTTTGATGAACTGGAGGGAGCGATAGCTCAGCGGCCAGACTATGATAAGGTTTACCAGGGCCTCAATCAGGTGTTTCGGGAGTTTATCAATCAGAAGACCAGTCACACCCGTCTGAACCTTGGCGGAGCCTTTGCCAAGACAGACTATCTGCTGAAAGAGTACAGGGCATCGGGTAGACTGGCTCAAGCGACAAACGATACGAGGGTGCGGTTGAGAAAGTATGCCGAACTGTCAGAGGCAGACAAGGCAAGACTATGCCTGTTTGACTTGAAGAACCTGTGTCAGTTTATCGCCTTTATCTGTGACAGTCAGATTCCCGCTTCGCTGATTTCGCTGTTCCCGACAGAGAAGACACCTGCAGTTTCGCCATTGCTGGTCGGTGAATGTATGAGGGTGATTGTTGAGCAGTGGGATGATGTCTACGTATATGTTCGGGCAGAGGAAGCTGCCGGCGAGGGATTGACCAAGGTGTGCTATGCCAAGGGAAATACGATATACGATTACGACTGGACCTATCTGAAAGATATGTTCTGCGAAGGAGCCCAGCTGAATCTGGTACGACCAAAAGAGGATGATGGCATCATCTACCCAGAACTCATCATTTTCGAGCCGGACTATCTGGTAAACATCTCCACCGTGGCCCACTGCTTTACGAATTATGCCGACTCACCTTACGTTGAGTTGACCAAGAAGCTGGAGCCTTCGAAGCCATCAGAACCAATCGTGCTGGGTAATCTGGCTGGTCAACTCCTTGACGAGTCCATTCATCAGCTGCCCCATACGCACTCTTATGCAGAGAGCGTCAGGGAATTTTTCAAGGACAACGCCATCAATCTGCTGACAGCGGATATAGGCCCTCAGTTCCATGATGAGGCCCAGAAGCAGAAACAGAACATCTGTCAGTCTATAAACGTTGCCCTGCCCACGGCATTGGAGCGCTTCAACTCCAGGGAAGGAATGGTGGAGCCATCCTTTTTCTCAGAGATGCTCGGACTCCAAGGGCGTATGGACTATCTCCAAATGGACTTCAAGGTCCTGCTGGAACAGAAGTCAGGGAAAGGCAGTTTCCCCTACGACCATTTCATACGACCTAGGCAGACAGACGAGCATTATGTGCAGCTGCTCCTCTACATGGCTCTGATCAGATATAACTATCGGGATATCTACGAGCGTAACGGCAAGGAACTTCACGCCTTCCTGCTCTACTCTAAGTATAGTGAAAGCCTGCTCGGCCTGGGATTCTCGCCAGAGCTGATCTTCAAGGCGATGAAGGTCAGAAACGGGATCGC
Source organism: bacterium UBA3756 (assembly GCA_002371695.1). The sequence goes on along the minus strand of DFGG01000142.1, from coordinate 7,559 downwards.
ATGGATGGAAATCCTGTTCACCAAACCGGATGGCTACCGAATCCTTGATGGTCTGAAGCCAGAACAGCTGAACCTGAAGAAGGTGAATAACACGCTGTGGAATAAATACCAGCTGCCGCAAATCGCAGAGATTCTCAGACCCATCCAGGAAGCCTCTCCATTGGAGAAATCCTACTACTTCAGGTTCCTGACATTCATCGCCAACGAGCATGTGATGTCCAAACTGGGCAATAAGACCAAAGAGCGTTCAGGCTTCGCAGCAACATGGCACGACTCCCTCTCGGACAAGTTGGCGGCTGGAAACATCTACGACAAGCTGACGCTCGACTGGCCCAATGCAGACACCGTTGGCAGTGTGAAGAACGTGGTGTTGAGATTCTCAGAGACGGAGGACAATGACATGTCGAACTTCCGGGTGGGCGACATCGTCATTCTCTATCCTTACGAAAAAGACAAGGAACCTGATGCTCGGAAGACCATGGTGTTCAGGTGCTCGATAGAGGACATACAGACAGACAAGATTTGCCTGGCATTGAGGGCGGCTCAGTCGGACAACCGTGTGTTCGTGAAGGAACAAGGAAAACTGTGGGCCATAGAGCATGACTTCATGGAGTCGTCGTACAGTTCTCTCTACAAGGGTATGCAGTTGTTCCTCAATGCCCCTCAGGAAAGACGGGATCTGCTGTTGCTCCAAAGAGAGCCAGAAATTGACAGAGACGCAGTGCTGAGGGGCGACTATGATGGATTCAACGAGCTGGCCCTGAAAGTGAAGAGGGCTAAGGATATGTTCCTCATCATCGGACCTCCAGGGACGGGAAAGACCTCCTATGGCCTTTTGTATACGGTGAAGGAAGAACTTCTTGAGCCTGATGCAACAGTCCTTCTCCTGTCGTATACCAATAGGGCCGTTGACGAGATATGCAGTAAACTGGCAAAGGAAGGTATCGACTATATCAGGATAGGCAGCCGCCACAGTTGTGTGGAAGAATATCGGGACCATCTGCTAAGTTCTATTGTGCAGAACATGTCCAGGGCAGCTGAGCTGAAAGACAGGATACGGTCAACACGTGTGTTTGTGGGGACCACTACATCGTGGAATAGCAACATATCACTGTTCCAGCTGAAACAGTTCTCCCTGGCTGTGATTGATGAGGCTTCGCAGATACTTGAGCCCCACCTGATCGGCCTGTTGAGTGCCTGCCATGAGGGGAAGCCAGCCATCAAGAAATTCGTCCTGATAGGTGATCACAAGCAATTGCCTGCAGTGGTCCAGCAGGCACCCGAGGTGTCGGAGGTGCAGGACGTGCTGCTCAATGATATTCACCTGACAGACTGCAGGCTCTCCCTCTTCGAACGGCTGCTGAAGCAATATGCCCGCCGCGAGGATGTCACCTATATGCTGAAGAAGCAGGGGCGTATGCATCATGACATAGCGCTGTTTCCGAACTATGTCTTCTACAACAATCAACTGAAAGAAGTACCGCTGGATCATCAGGTTTCCATTCTGCCGTCAAGAGGTCATGGCGGCAACGGTATCGTTGACCTGTTGAAGACGCGGCGAATCGTGTTCCTGGCATCAGAGGAGCCTCCAAAGAACTCGCCCGACAAGATCAATCAGGTGGAGGCAGACATGATAGCAGCCATTGTCGTGAAAATCTATGAGACAGAGCGCGCCAACGGCTTTGATGTCAACGAGACGGTTGGCGTGATAGTGCCCTATCGTAACCAGATAGCAACTGTCAGGAAAACAATCGACCGCTATGGTATCGACATCTTGCATGATATCACCATCGATACGGTGGAACGCTATCAGGGCTCGCAGAGAAAATACATCGTCTACGGATTTACGATCCATAAGTATTACCAGCTGAATTTCCTGACCGAGAATGTGTTCGAGGACTTTGACGGAAGCATCGTCGACCGAAAGCTTAATGTGGCCATGACACGTGCGGAGGAGCACCTGATCATGATAGGCAATGCGGAGCTGCTTTCAAACAACTTCACATTCTTCAAGCTCCTGGAGTTCGTAAACAGCAGACACGGGTTCTTTAAGATCAAGAAGGATGACTTTGTCTCAGGCAATTTCGACGTACCACAGTATGATCCTGAAGTGCAGGATCTGGGCAAAGCCACGTTCACCGAATCGAAGGCCTATCATGAGGCCTACGTGAAATATGTGCAACAGCCTCTCAGAGAAGCCTCCGGGGATGACTGGCCGTCGAAGGTGCTAGGCCATGATATGACGGAGAACCTGAATGCCATCGGCTATGGGCGAATCGATTTCTCCACCCAGTTGCAGATGTCTGGTGACATGCAGCTGACAGCCGGGAACCAAGTTCTGATTTACTGCTATTATCTGATGAGACGGTACTATAGCAGTATCAGGAGTCTGTATGCTGGCCATCAAGAGTGGATCAGCGCTCAGATAGCATCAGTAAACGGGAGGGTGCAGTTGATCGACATAGGCTGCGGGCCAGCCACCTGTGGCATAGCCTTTGCTGAGCTATTCCTGCAGGAAGCTCCCGGCATGGTATATACAGGTATTGATGTCTCAGTGGAGATGAAGCGGGTGGGGGAGCATTTCCTGGATGATGTCCTGCATGGTGAGCTCCATTATCAGATGCTGGATTCCTTGAGTGCGCTGGATGGTACTTACTGGGAGGGATGCTCTGAGTTGCCTTCATTGGTGATATTCAACATGTCTTACTTCTTCTCGAACGTGACTGCCCAGTTTGCTGAAAGGCTGGCCGTACAGATCAGTGAAGTCATGAGGAAGTATCCGTTGAATAGGTATTTGTTCTTTGTCCAGCATTCAGAATACGATAGAGCATTGAACTCTTATAAGGTGTTCAAACGAGTTCTGGCACCCCAGACCGTAGTGGTCAGGAGTGAGAACTCGTCTTTCTGTTACAGGCTAAACGGTAGCGAAAGGACGCTTCCGTTCTGCTATGATATCTTCAGCGTGACGTGACGGTCATGAGTAGTGGGGGAGGGAGTTAGAAGGTGAGATTGATATCCTCGTCCCACTCGCCGTCGATAGAGACAGTGATGAAAACCGAGCGTTCAGAACTCTTGCCATCGAAGAGATTGCCTCGGCAGATGGTCACGCAGTTGCGCTTGACAGGGATTTGGTCGATGGTCTTTTGGGTCAGAGGGATAACACTGCCTGTCGCGCTATGGCTGTAGGTGCTGATTTCTGCGCTGAGCGTATTCTCCAGTGCGCTGGGAATCATATAGAATTCAAACTGTGTGTCGTCAGGGCTCACCTCCATATCGACGGTCTGGTTGACATCGGTGGAACCAAAGCCCGTCAGTCCGTTGAACGTGCCTCGGCTTCCTTTGTACTTGATGACCATCTGGTCAAGGGTGGCAGGATTCTCATCAGTAGGGATAAACCGCACCAACGATACGATGCGCTTCAGCTCAAGGCTTTTTTCGAGACCGTCGCTCTTCACTTCCAGTTCCTCGCAGCACCAGAACGTGTCGCCCAGGTTCTTGCCAGAGATACTCACCTTTTCGTTGGCAGAGAAACTGGGATTGGCAGAAGCGTTGTGGCCTACGACCACCAGTACGTAGCGGCCCTCGTCGAGGGTGAATGAGGCAGAACCAAAACCTGCGTCTTCCTGTTTCTGATTGACATACTTCACGCGAGTTCCTCCCTCATCATAGATGTGGAAGCACAAACGGGTACAGTAGTCGCTGGCCTCTCCTCGGCTTCTGCTTTCGAAGGGCTTCTGTTCGAACTGGGAGACATGGAGGATAACGTTTCCGTTCTGCAGGGTTTCCGACTTGGCACCGTCTGTAGGTACCATTTTCTCACACGATGACACCATAGCTGCCATCAACACCAACGTCAATACGTTGCAAAGCTTTTTGCTTTTCATAATTAATAAATTTAAGTTAGGTTTTTAAGGATCCCTGTCGACTCATGAGCCGACAGGGATTGTGGTATTCAAACAGTACTGCTTATTTAGCAGGCTGTGCGGGAGCGGGAGCAGCGGGAGCCTCCTTGGCGGGAGCTTCCTTGGCAGGAGCCTTGGCGGGAGCAGCAGCACCCTTCTGCTGACTGGCACCAAAGCCAGGCAGGTTGTTGGGATTGGTGGCAGGAGCCTCGATGTTCTCCATCACAGAGCCGGAGCCTGTAGCCTGGGGAGCAACGTAAGCGCAGAGCACGCTGATAATAACCATGGCAGCAGCAAGGCCCCATGTGGTTTTCTCGATGAAGTCGGTGGTCTTACGCACACCGCCAATCTGATTGTAGGACGAGAAGTTTGAAGCCAGACCTCCGCCCTTAGATTCCTGGATGAGCACGATGCCAATCATGAGCACGGCTGCAACCACGATGAGAATTACTAATAATGTGTACATCTTTTTTACTATTATTTTTTATTGCTATTTATTATCAACTTCTGCAAGAAGCGTATTTGGTCTGCAAAGTAAGCATTTTTTTTTGGAAATTGCAAACTTAATCGCTGAATAATTTCTAAAGCTTGCGAATATCTACCCTGTTTTATGTAAATTCGTGCCAAAGTTTCAGTAAAATAGCCTTCGGAGGTGGCATTTTCCTCATTTTCCGGCTCTTCATCGATCTGAGGCACGTATTGTGGCTGTTCGCTGAGCTTAATGCGCCCTTTGTCCGAATTTATGAATGAATCGATGAGCTGTTGCCCTTTCATTTCGGGCACGTGCTCTGGCTCGCCATCACCTTCGGTTTCAAGCAGATAGGCCACGTAGTCGACAGCTGCGTCTGCAGGTGTGGGCTTGCGCTTCTTTTCTTCTTTTGTCTCCTCAGCCTTGGGGATGGACTCGAGGAATGTATCGATCAGGGAGATAGTGCGCGACTCGGGAGTAGTGGCCGATTTCTCGTTGACGCCTGATGGGGGCGTGGAGGGCCTTAGATTGTAGTGCGCGGCTTCAATCATCTGGAAGAGCACTCGGCGGTCTGTGATGTAGATGGCTGCCCGGCGCAACTCCTCGTCGAAGGTGGGGTCATGGAGCAGGTAGAGATTCTGGAGCATGAGCAGACGGGCCGTCTGATAGTACGGGTAGAGTGCGAGGACGGACCGCAACTCGTAGAGAGTGTCGCGATCAAGGCGCTCTGGGTGGTTTATCAGCTCCGTTATCTCCATTGTTGTTCCTAATTACCAGTTGGCCACGCAGGCATTGAAAATCTGGTCGCAGATATCTTTCACCATTTGGTTGACAAGATCTTCCTGTACCGAATTGAGCGAGAGTTTCGAGTTGAACTCCTTATGTGCCGTGAACTGCTGTTCAAAGTCCTCTTCGTGGTTCTTTGTATTGGTGAATCTGACGTTGACGGTCATAGAGAGCTCTGTCAGTGCAGAGTATCCTTCAGCCGATACCGACTTGTTGCGCTGGTCATAGCGCGTAATCTCTCCCTCGAGCTTCAGGTCGCCATTGCGCTTGACCTGTATCAGCTTGGTGCTGCGCCCGAAGAGATCCTTGAGCTCGTTGTTGAAGATAGGTCCCATGGGGCCCCAGACGTAGTTGGAGCGGATGGGGAAATTGGCTATCTGTATGGTTTTTGTCTTGGTGTAGTCGATACTGGCTCCGTTGAACTTGTAGCTGACGGAGCAGGCTGTCACCAAAATGGCCATCAATGCGACCAGAGTGATTTTGAAATGTCTATTTGTCGAGTCCATATTGCTTGAGTCTTCTGTAAAGTGTCCGGTCGCTGATGCCCAGTTCCTGTGCAGCCTTCTTGCGGTTGCCATTGTTGCGTTCCAGGGCCTTCTCCAGCATGTTCTTGCTGAGGTCATTGAGGTTGAGGTTCTCCAGTTCGTGCTCAGGCTCTACGTATTCCTCTGCAACAGCGTCCTCAAGATCCGGCTCCTGCTGGATAGGCTGGAGGGGAGTGATGGGGGCCAGCTGTGTGGTGGTCAGCGGAGCGGTTGTCTGCGGGGTTACTGAGCCACTGCGCACATCGTCGAGTTGCTTCTTCAGGGCACCCATCTCACGCCGCATGTCGTTCACATTGCCCCTGAGCTCGAATAGTATCTTGTAGAGGATCTCCCGTTCGTTTTCGAAGCTGTGGTCTCCCTCGGTGGAGTGGATTGTGGCCAGTTGGGTGCTCTCTTGATCCTGGGGGATGAAGCGTGAGAGGATCTCTGGCGTGATGGTGCGCTCGGCACTGAGAACCGACAGTTGCTCGGTGATGCTCTTCAGCTGCCTGATGTTGCCAGGCCACTTATAGCGCATGAGCATCTGCTTGGCTTCGTCGGTGAGTACCACTCTGTCCATGCGGTATTTCTCGGCCATCTGCATGGCGAAGAGACGGAACAGCAGCACGATGTCCTCACCGCGGTCACGCAGGGCGGGCATCTGTATCTGTATCTGGTTGAGGCGATAGTAGAGGTCTTCGCGGAAACGCCCCTCACTGATGGCCTTCTGAATATTGACGTTGGTTGCTGCCACCACGCGTACGTCGGTCTTTCGGACATCGGTGGCTCCGACGGGAATGTATTCACCGTTCTCCAGCACTCGCAACAGTCGGGCCTGTGTCGCCATGGGCAGTTCGCCAACCTCGTCGAGGAAGAGGGTGCCCTTGTTGGCTGCACCGAAATAGCCCAGCGAGTCGCCTATGGCACCGGTGAACGAACCTTTGACATGGCCAAAGAGTTCACTGTCGATAGTGCCTTCGGGGATGGCTCCGCAGTTGATGGCGAAATATTTCTCGCGTCGGCGCGGTGAATTGTCGTGGATGACGCGCGGCAGTATATCCTTACCCACGCCGCTCTCTCCGATGATGAGCACACTGAGGTCTATCGGCGCCACCTTGAGTGCCACGTCGAGTGCATTGTTCAAGGCCTCGCAGTTGCCCACGATATTGTATCGCTGCTTGATGGATTGCAGTTCGGATGTCTTCATTCAGCTGACAAAATTACACAATATTTTTGAATAAACTGAAATTTTGGCACAATTTAACTGAAATCATGCCTGTTTCTTATCAAATTTGATGAGCAGGAGGCCGATGGTGGTCCATATCAGTTCGCGGACTCTGACGAGCAGGGCTACGAAGATACCGGCTCGGGCCGTCATGCTCAGGCCTTCGGTGGACATGACGAAACCTCCCTCGCGGCCACCCAGTTGGAGGGGCATGAAGAAGAGCATGTTGGCAAAGAGGGTGGTGTAGGAGTAGATGATGATGCACTGCGTGATTCTCACTTCAGGCATGATGACGAGCAGGATGAAGAAAATCTCGAGGGCAGAGATCAGTCGGCTGTTGAACTCGAAGAACACCGTAGCCATGAACGTGCGGGGATTCTGGTTGTGCAGTGCAGCAATCTGTCTGTCGATTTCAAGCAGCTTCTCTTGGTTGCGTTCCAGGAACGGACGCGCCCATCGCTTCAGCAGAGGGACGTGCCGCAGGATGTTCATGCCCGTCTGGGCTATCCCTTTCTTGTAGCCTCGGATGAAGAACCAGATAGCCGTGAGGCAGATGATTGAGATGAGCGACAGTACGATGTAGCTCAGGGGTGTCATCTTCTCTGTGGCTATGTAGAGGGGCACCGTCAGCAGCCATATCCAGAAGTGGCTGT
>DFGG01000113.1 GCA_002371695.1 bacterium UBA3756 | reverse complement strand
GCTAACCTCACTCCCGACCAGCGACGGCAGGACAGAGATAGACAAAGGGTGGAAGGTGGCTTTTCACTATAAAGACGCTGATGACATCATTGTTGATAATGACACTCTGTTCGACTGGACGACATCCTCTGACAGCAACGTAAGATATTTCTCAGGGACAGCGACATACAGCAATTCGTTTACCATTAAGAAACTGAAGAAAGACGCACGCTATATCATCAGCTTTGGTCAAGTAAAAAACCTTGCCTCTGTAACCGTCAATGGCAAGCCTTTCCCCACTCTATGGAAGGCACCATTCCTGTTGGATATCACCTCTGCCATACATAAAGGCATCAACACCATAAGCATTGACGTTACCAACCTGTGGCCCAACCGCATGATAGGCGATGAGCAGGAGCCAGACGACATAGAATGGTCAGAACCCCTGACATACTCCTATGCCCCAGGCAGTCCTACGGCAGGTCGTTATATGGCAAAGATTCCCGAGTGGCTGAGCAATGGCACCCCACGCCCCTCCAAAGGAAGAAAGACCGTCGGATGCTTCAAGTTCTTCACAAAAGAATCCCCCCTGCTTCCATCAGGATTGTTGGGTTCTATAGAACTATTGACTACGAAAACAAGATAAACTTCAAGACAGCCCTTGCTGTTAGTGACATTCTCACTTTCTCACTTTCTCACTTTCTCACGAAGCACTTTCTCACAAGACCCTTATTCTTTTTCCTGTAAGTCTCTACGGAATTCAGAGGGTGATCTCCCGAAATTCTCGCGGACATACTTTCCGAAGAACGACAGATTGCAGAATCCCAGTTTGATGGCTATCTCCTTGATTGACAAGTTGGTGTGAAGCAAATAGTAACGCACGTCATTCATAACGTATTCGCAAATCCATTCGTAGGCGGTCTTGTCACTCACCTCGCGGCAGACCAGTGTAAGATAGCGTGATGAGACACACAGTTTGTCGGAATAGTAGGATAGCGGATGCTTCTTGATCTCACTCTTCGTCAGCAGGGAAATAAAGCGGTCGAAGAGAATCTTCTTCTGATTCGTCTCCCTGGAGTTTTCTATTTGCGTGTCGAGGGTGATGGAGCGGCACAATTCGTAGATGGCCGACTGTATCAGTGACCTGACAATCTCTTTCTGAAACATCTGCTGATTCTTCCCCAGGTTGTATGCCAGCAGGGCGTTGATATGTTCCCTGATGGCTGTATGCTGAGGCGTCAGGTGTATGATATGATGACGCTTCAGGTAGAGTGTCTTGTTCCAGATTCCTTGATTGGGGTAAAGTAGTTCCAGGAGCAACTGCTTGGAGATGCAGATCAGTTGGCAGTCCAGATTTTGGCTCATCTGGAATTGGTTGTATATTGCGTTAGGATAGCCAATAAAGACGTCGTTTTCATGGATGGTATACTCTTCTCCGTCCATATCAAAGGTGAATGTTCCCTTGCTGCACAGAGCAATGAACACTTTGTCGGACCGGGTAGAGTGCATGCGGGGTGTGTAGATCAGATGGTTGATAATCACTAATTCCCCGTCGGAGTAATCGAGTCGCTGATAGTTGTGCTCAGTTAGTCCGATATACGGTTTTGTGTCATTTAGGTTATTATTCATAATGCAAATTTCGGCATATTTTCTGAATAAACATAAAGAGTAATCAGGAAAAAACGAAAAAGCCCCATGCGGGATTCGTGATAGAACACTATTGTTCCTTATTCGAACATCTTGCTCAAGAATTTTGGTGTATATCCTTTCTTACTTTTTGCAATATCTTTTGGTGTTCCCGTCGAGAGTACTTGTCCCCCCTTGCGTCCTCCTTCCGGTCCCATGTCGATAATCCAGTCAGCCTGACGGATGACGTCCAGGTTGTGCTCGATGATGATGACGGTGTTTCCTCTGTCAACCAGTTTCCGCAGTACGCCCATCAGGATGCGGATGTCTTCGAAATGCAGACCGGTGGTGGGCTCGTCGAGGATATAGAGTGTCTTGCCGGTATCTTTCTTTGAGAGTTCCGTAGCCAGTTTCACGCGCTGACTTTCACCGCCGGAGAGGGTAGTGGAGGGCTGTCCTAACTTGATGTAGCCAAGGCCCACTTCCTGTATGGTCTTGATTTTCCTGAGAATCTCGGGCACGTTTTCAAAGAACTCCACAGCCTGATTGATAGTCATGTCGAGTACATCGGCAATGCTCTTGCCCTTGAAACGTACCTCGAGTGTTTCGCGGTTGTAGCGCTTGCCATGACACTCTTCGCATGGCACCTGAATGTCGGGCAGGAAATTCATCTCTATCGTCTTATAGCCATTGCCGCCGCAGGTCTCACAACGGCCGCCTTTCACGTTGAATGAAAAGCGCCCCGGTTTGTAACCACGGATTTTTGCCTCCGGCAGGTTGACGAAGAGTGAACGGATATCGGAGAATACACCGGTATAGGTGGCTGGATTGGAGCGTGGTGTACGTCCCAGGGGCGACTGGTCGACAGTGACGACCTTATCAATCAGTTCCAGTCCTTCTATGCTGTCATAGGGCATCGGTTTCTTCAGCGACCTGTAGAAGTGCTGCGAGAGGATGGGCTGTAGGGTTTCGTTGATAAGGGTTGACTTACCGCTGCCGCTGACTCCAGTGACAAGGATCAGCTTGCCTAATGGGAACTCCACGTCGACATGCTTGAGATTGTTGCCGGTGCAGCCTCGCAAAATCAGTTTCTTGGAGGTGAGTGCTGAAGGCTGAGAGGTGGGCGAAATGTCTTCTGCGGTGGTGGCTGCAGCTGTCCTCTCACCTCTTACCTCTTGATACTCCCCTCTTAGGTATTTAGCTGTGAGCGTATCGGTCTTGAGCAGTTGGGATGGCGTGCCTTGGAACATCACCTCGCCGCCTTTCCGTCCGGCACGAGGGCCGATGTCCACGATGTAGTCGGCACTGAGCATCATGTCCTGATCGTGCTCCACCACGATGACGGTATTGCCCAGGTCACGCAAGTCTTTCAGCGATTTGATCAGGCGCTCGTTGTCGCGCTGGTGGAGGCCGATGCTCGGCTCGTCGAGGATATACAGCACATTGACCAGCTGCGAACCAATCTGGGTAGCCAGTCTGATGCGCTGGCTTTCACCACCGGAGAGACTGGCCGACTGTCGGTTGAGGGCCAGATAGTCGAGCCCCACCTCGAGCAGGAAGTCGAGGCGCGTGCGTATCTCCTTCAGTATCTCGCGGGCTATCTGCTGTTGTTGGTTGTCCAGGTGTTCTTCCACTTCGTCGAGCCATTCGCGCAGTTCGGAAATGTCCATCGAGGCCAGTTCTGAGATGTTCTTGTTCCAGATACGGTAGGAGAGGGCCTCACGGTTCAGTCGTTGTCCGTGACATTCGGGACATTCGCATTCGGCCAGGAACTGGTCAGCCCATCGCTGCCCAGCGGCAGACTCGTCGTTTTCCATCACATTGCGCAGATACTTGATGATACCGTCGAAGCTGATGAAATAGTCGCTCGATGTGTGCACCAGTTCCTTGTCGATTCGTACGTTCTCCAGTGAGCCGTAGAGTATCTCGGTCATAGCTTCCTCAGGAATCTCATCTATCGGAGTCTTCAGGTCGACGTCGTATTTCTTCAGCAGGGCGTCGA
>DFGG01000121.1 GCA_002371695.1 bacterium UBA3756 | reverse complement strand
TGTACCAGAAGATCCAGCAGAGCTACCAGGACAACCAGCAGGCTCTGGCCAAGGCTTCTCAGGAGAAGATGCAGGTGATACAGACCAAGGTACTCGATGCCATCAAGGCCATCGGACAGGCTGGCGGCTACGTCTACATCATGGAGAATAACTCGCTGCCCTACATCAGCACTACGCTCAGCACCGATGTCACCGCTCAGGTGAAGGCTAAACTCGGACTGAAGTAATCAAGAGTGATTAGTGATTAGTGAATAGTGATTAGTGAATAGTGAATAGCATGAATACAAATGGATATGGAGAATAGGAGATTAACTATATTGAGAGTGGTAGCGATACTATTCACTATCCACTATTCACTATTCACTGCTTCGGCGCAGGACAGCATCCCACAATTGCGCTTCGGCTATCTCAGCTACCAAGAGGCTCTCGAGGCTATGGCCGACTATGCCATCGTACAGAAAGACATGGCCAATCTCCGTGCCCAGTACGATGCAGAGATGAAGCGCGTGGAAGATGAGTTCAACCGAAAATACGAGGATTTCCTCGACGGCCAGCGTGAGTTTCCTAAGACCATCCTCCGCAAGCGCCAGACGGAACTTCAGGAGCTGATGACGAAGAACATCGCCTTCAAGCAAGAGAGTCTTCAGCAACTCGATGATACGGAACAGGAGAAGATGGCACCGCTCCGCGAACGCCTCACACAAGCCATCGCTGCCATTGCCGCAGAACAAGGACTGGCCTTCGTCATCAATACAGACGCAGATGCCTGTCCTTATATCAACCCCTCGATGGGCATCGATATCAGCCAACAAGTAAAGGATGCTCTCAAATAACCCTGGTCCCATCGGCGTCTTCGACAGCGGCTACGGTGGACTGACTATCCTGCACGGCATCCGTCAGCTGTTACCCCAATACGACTATCTCTATCTGGGCGACAATGCCCGTGCACCCTATGGACCACGCTCCTTCGACGTGGTCTATGAATTTACGCGCCAGGCCGTCATGAAGCTCTTCGACATGGGGTGTCATCTGATCATATTAGGCTGCAACACCGCTTCAGCCAAGGCCTTGCGCAGCATTCAGCAGATAGACTTGCCACAGATAGACCCAGAACGAAGGGTACTGGGTGTGATACGTCCCACAGCAGAGGTTATTGGAGACCTGACTCAGAGCCGTCACGTTGGCGTGCTGGCCACAGAGGGTACCATCAAGAGTGAGAGTTACACGCTGGAAATCCAGAAACTGCATCCCGACATCCTGGTGACGGGAGTGGCCTGTCCCTTCTGGGTGCCGCTGGTGGAGTACAACGAGGCCGACTCTCCCGGTGCCGACTATTTCGTGAAGAAACGCATAGACCAGATTATGCGCCTCGATCCAAAGATTGACGCCCTCATACTCGGCTGTACCCACTATCCGCTGCTGATGCCTAAGATCCTGAAGTATCTGCCAGCCGGAGTCCGTGTCGTACCTCAGGGCGAATATGTGGCAGAAAGCCTCAGATCATATCTGGAACGCCATCCACAGATAGAGGGGAAATGTTCAAAGGGTGGCAATGTCCATTACCTTACCACCGAGAATCCCGAGAAATTCAAGGAGTCAGCACAGATATTCCTCCACGAGCCAGTTGAGGTGGAGAATATCACTTTGGGATAAACCAGACTACGCCAGCAGCCGCTTGGCAAAATAGCGCACGGGATACCAAACGGAGAGGAATCCTATGATCAATACCGTGATGAAGATAATGACGACATCTTCAGGATGGACACTGACGGGATAAGCATTGATGATGAAATTGCCGCTCGACGATCCTAACTTCACAATACCATAGGTCTGCTGAGCCCAGCAGAGGGTCAGTCCGAGGACGATGCCAAGGACGGCACCGATAGCCGAGATCATACGTCCCTCGAAGAGGAAGATGCGTACAATCTGACGGTCGGAGGCACCAAGATTACGCAGCGTCACCACATCATCCTTCTTGTCGATGATAAGCATCGAGAGAGAGCCGATGATATTGAAGCAAGCCACCATCAGGATAAACGTCAGGAAAATATAGGCGATGAACTTCTCAATCTTCATGATCTTGAAGGTGTCGTCCTGCTGTTCGAAGCGATCTTTTACGGCAAATCCATCCCCCACGATCTCCTTGATCTCCGACTTCACACGGTCGAAATTGCTGCCAGGCTTCAGACGCAGTTCGAGAGCAGAAATCATGCCTTGCTGCTCAAACACACGACGGGCAAAGGCGATATCCGTCAGGATATAGCTCTTGTCGTAGCGCGCCTGCTTCACATTGAAGAGCACGCCAGGCGAGTAGAGCTCGTCCTCCACCAGGCCATCGAGAGGATTAGCCATGTTCAGCTGCCCATCTCTGCGTGGAGCGTATATCTTGATAGGATCTTCGTAAGTATATCCCATGCCCAGCTGTTCTGCCAGGCGAACACCAGGTATGCCATAGAACATATCGGCAGCACGCAGTTCGAACCGTCCGTCACCCAACAATATCTCATCGATGTGCGTCAGCTGCTCGAAATTAGATTCCACGCCCTTGATATTTACCATCGCCTGACGCCCCTGATAGACGGCCAGAGCCTGGTCTTCAACACTCTCCATGGACACCTCCACCTCCGGCAGCACCTTGACCTTTGCCAGCAAGGGATCATCGGCAGCGACCGTCTTGCCTTTCACTGGCACGATTTTCAGCTGAGGGTCGAAGGTTGTAAAGAAAGAGGCTACCAGATCGTGAAATCCATTGAACACGGAAAGAGTCACCACAAGGGCCATCGTCGCCACGGCTACCCCGACAACAGAGATGGCGCTGATGATATTGATGGCGTGGGTGGACTTCTTGGAGAAGAGATACCTGCGAGCAACAAAGAACGGGAAATTCATGGACTATTACCGTTATTTCTTCAGAAGTTCGTCGATACGGTCTATATAGTCCAGCGAGTCATCGATGAAGAAGCGCAACTCGGGGACGATGCGCAACTGATTCCTCACCCGCGTTCCCAGTTCGTAGCGTATCGATTTCACGTTGGCATTGATATTCGTCAGCAACTCTTCGCCCTTCTCAGAAGGGAAGATGCTCAGGTAAGCCGTGCAAACACTCAGATCGGGAGAAATCTTCACACGTGTCACAGAGACCATCGTACCATGAGTGGCACGCGTCTGCTGTTGGAATATCAGCGAGAGTTCCTTCTGGAGCAGTCTCGCGGTTTTGTTCTGTCTTGGCTCTTGCATATCTATTTCTTTTTTATTAATGTCAGGCCGTCGCGCAGCGG
>DFGG01000181.1 GCA_002371695.1 bacterium UBA3756 | reverse complement strand
GGGCAAAGCTTTCATGATGCCACAGAAGGATCCGGAGCTTCATACCTACCTGCTGAAGAGCTACAACCGGCCCGAGTTCATGGTGGAGCCTGTCCGTATCAGTGTCAACGAGTTTAGCAAGGCATTTTAAACATTGAACATTGAACATTGAAGATTGAAGATTCGAATGAAGCATCTGTATAATTACGTTTGCACGCTGCTTTTCTGCGTGGCGGTCCTGCTCTTCTTCGGACTGGCCTATCCGCATCACCTGCACTATCAGGAGCAGTTTCAACTATTCCTTTTCGATGGCGACTACGTATGGAATATCGTCCGCCTGCCAGGAGGCATAGCAGACCTGTTAGGGCGTTTCTGCACGCAGTTCTTTCTGTTTGCCTGGGTAGGAGCAGTCATCATCGCCCTCCTGCTTTCCGTCATACAACTCCTGACACTCCGGCTGCTCAATGTTCCGTTTGGCCAAAGGACGGCTGCACCCAACAGGACTCAAGAATGTTCAATGTTCAATGTTCAATGTTCAATGTTCAATGTTCAATGTTCAATATCCTATATCCCATCCTTCATCCTCTGGATATTCCTGCTGAACGAAAATTCTCTTCTGAGCGGCGTGTGGGCCGTCATGCTGACCCTGCTCGCTTCCTGGCTCTTCGACAAACTGCCCAATGGCCGAATGCGCTACGGTCTACTCATCGTAATCGCACCCCTGCTTTACTGGATGACGGGGCCCGTCTGCATCGTACTCTTCCTACTGCTGGCACCAAGTCCCAGACAGTCACCATGGTATTACCTCGTTTTTCCCCTGTTGGCACTCCTGCCCATCCTGTCATCGCACTATCTCCCGGTACCGGCAGACAGCCTGTGGTTCGGTGTCCATTACCATCGCTACCCATCCGAGTCCCCCACTCTGCTTTGGGTAGCTGCACTATCCGTTGTCGCAGTCGTTTTCATTTCACGTGCCATCCATCGCTGGAGGGAAACATGGAATCAATCAGCGGTCATCGGTCATCTGTCACTTGTCTCCGTTTCCATCGTCATGGGCCTGCTCGTCTGGAAGAACAGCGACTTCAAGGCCGAACGAGTGATGAAATACGACTTCATGGCCTGCCACCAGCAATGGAACCGCATCCTGCAGACCATCAATGAGGAGAAACCCTACAACCAGATAGGCGTAACGGTACAGAACCTGGCCCTGGCGATGCGCGGCCTGCTGGCCGACCACATGTTCGAATACCGGCAAAACGGCACCTTAGGTCTCCTGCCAGACGTGCAGACCGACGCCACCAGTCCGTTGCCTACTGCCGAGGCCTTCTATCACCTGGGCATGACCAATGTCGCCCAGCGGACGGTGTTCGAGGCTCAGGAGGCCATCCTCGACTACCAGAAGAGTGCCCGGAGCTTCAAGCGACTGGCACAGACCAACATCATCAACGGCAGCTATGGTGTGGCACGCAAGTACCTCAAGATGCTGCAAAAGACACTCTTCTACCGCGACTGGGCTAATGAGACACTGCAACTCCTGAACGACGAGAAAGCGATAGCCAACCATCCCGAGTACGGACGCCTGCGGCAGTATGGCTACAAGGAAGACTTCTTCTTCGCCGACAAGGTGAGACCCGACATGCTGGAGAGTCTCTTCCAAAGCAATACCGACAACCGACTGGCCTACGACTACCTGATGGCCTACTATCTGCTGACAGGCGACCTGGAGAACTTTGCCAACCATGTGGGCTGGGGTGAGAAATTGGGATATTCGTCCATACCACGCCATTTCCAGGAGGCCATGATTCTGCGCTGGAGTATGAATCGCGAGAATAACGGGCAGGTGCCTGTACAGATCCATCCGGACATTGCCCAGCGCTTCAAGCAGTTCGGGGCGTACATCAACTCGCCTGCCATGACGCGCGAGGGACTGGCACAGAACTTTGGCGACACCTACTGGTATTACTACCTGTCGACGATGAAACAGTAATAGCCTCGCGCGCGTATATAGTAGCCAAACGCAGAAAAAACCCACACCTCCCACACCTCTTACACCTAAGGCGAAAATGCATAGGTGTAAGAGGTGTGGGAGGTGTAGGTAAAAAAGTCATTAAGCTACTATATATAGGGAAACTCTATGAGGTACAATAAATGCTGATTTGCGGGTCAGAACCTTCATGAACGGCAGAAACGGGTGCAGGGTTAGGTGTAGGATGCCTTCCCTGCTTGAGCCTGCCTTTTTTAGTCATATAAAGAACGACTACACAATTGGATTCTCTAGTAGATCCGTCGCCACGGAAGTTCCGTACGATTCTACGGAAGCTCTATAGTAAAAAATGTACCTTCCGTAGAAGTGCAGGAAGCCTCCGTCAACTTTTCGAAATGTAACACAATCTTGCCGACACATTCCAATCAGTCCTGCCAGGAGTAAAAAACCTTGGCACATTGCGAAATTATTGCTATATTTGCATCCGAACCAAACTATTCGATAATGAAAAGAAGACTATCATTACTCCTCTTGGTACTGCCGGCCATCGTACTGGCCCAAAACCCTATCATCCGCGACCAGTTTACGGCAGACCCGACGGCTCGCGTATTCAACGACAAGGTGTATCTCTATCCCTCGCACGACATCTTCCCCCCCGAAGGTCAGCGACAGGACTGGTTCTGCATGGAAGACTACCACGTGTTTTCATCAACGAACCTCACCGACTGGACAGACCACGGCGTAATCGTGACACAGAACAAGGTGCCATGGGTACGTCCCGACTCCTACTCCATGTGGGCACCCGACTGTGTCTACCGCAACGGCAAATACTATTTCTATTTCCCCTCTGCCCCCAAGGACGGGCGAGGCTTCGGTATCGGCGTAGCCGTAGCCGACAAACCGGAAGGGCCGTTCACTCCCCTGCCGGAGAACATCAAGGGCATCAGCGGCATTGACCCCTGCGTACTGCTGGCATCCGACGGCAATGCCTATATCTTCTGGGGAGCAGGACGCTGTGCCAAACTGAAGGACAACATGACAGAACTGGCCGACGACACCCCGAAGGAGAAGGTGAAGTGGGGTGACCGCGAGTTTGAGATGTATGGTGTGAACTGCCTCAAGGACCTGCCAAACCGCCAGGCTGAAGGACCGTTCGCATTCGAGTACAACGGCAACTACTACCTGACCTATCCATACGTCCGCGAGAACACAGAGGTGCTCGCCTACGCCATGAGCAAGAATCCTATGGGACCCTACGAATACAAGGGACTCATCATGGCCGAGCAACCCAATGGCTGCTGGACCAATCACCACAGCATCGTCTGCTATCAAGGACAGTGGTACCTGTTCTATCACCACAACTACTTGTCGCCACGCGATGACAAGCGCCGTTCTGCCTGTATAGAGAAACTATACTTCAATGCTGACGGAACGATCCAGGAGGTGAAGCAGACCCTGCGCGGCGTAGGCATCAACAAAGCCACGGAGAAGATTGAGATTGACCGCTATAGCGAGGCCTCGGCCAATGTTACCACCGAACTGATTGACACCGTGAACACCTTCCGCAGCTTCCAGGCCAATCTGCCTGAGAAGGGCAGTTGGATACGCTACAACGACGTGGATTTCTCGCCCATCACTGACGGTTATCTGGTGATTGGAGGCAAAGCAGCCGCCAATACCGAACTCTATGTGAGGGAAAAGAGTGCCACAGGCAAGGTGATAGCCAAGATCAAGATGGAGGTGAAGCCTGAGGTGCCTGAGGGTACGCCCGCCAGGTTCCGCAGAGACCAGAGCAACCAGTGGCTGACGCTCACTGCACCATTGGAATACACGCCGAAAGGAGTCACCGACCTGGTAATCACCAACGAGGGCAAAGGAAGCGCATCCATCGACTGGGTGCAGTTCAAGAACCGACCCAAATACTTCTCAGCCGTCACAACCCCATCGGCTAAGCCAGATGCTGACGGATTCATCCGACGCTGGATGCTCTTGGAACCCATCGACAAGCCCAACCGTGGCAATACGGTATTCACCGACTCTTACCTGCGCGAACATTTTAATACAGAGTATTTCAAGGGCCAACAGACCATCCTGCCCAAAGATGGTCAAAAGGTAAAAGTCAAATCGCAGACACTTAAATGGCATGCTCTCGACAGTGAAAACCAGAACGTGAAACTCTTCCGTTTTGCCGAGAAGTGGGGACAACAGGTCTACGGCGTACTCTTCTGGGCGGTCACCATCATCGACTGCGAGGAGGAAATCGAAGACGTACGACTGTCTGTTGGATCCAACTCCGCCTCCATGTGGTGGCTCAATGGCGAAGAAGTGCTTCTGCTCTCCGGCGACCGCCGAATGGTGAAGGACGATGCCATGTCGCCACGCCTGACACTCAAGAAAGGCCGCAACGTACTGCGTGGTGCTATCATCAACGGTCCTGGCATGAGCGACTTCTGCGTACGCTTCCTCGACGAGAACCTCAAGCCCGTCACCAACTATAGCATTCATTTTTAACGACTACGGATTAAACGGATTTTAAATCATCGGATTATGAAAAAGATATTCGCTATACTATTCACTATTCACTTTTCACTTTTCACTGCCCAGGCACAAGTGGGCGAACCATATATCCACGACCCGTCGACCATTGCAGAATGTGATGGCAAGTACTACACGTTCGGAACAGGCGGTGGAGGTCTCATCTCCGAGAACGGCTGGTCATGGCACAGCGGTGCAGAGCGTCCCGGTGGCGGTGCTGCCCCTGACGTGATGAAGATAGGCGACCGCTACCTCGTGATCTACGGGGCTACCGGTGGCGGACTCGGTGGCGGACATAACGGCCGGATCCTCACCATGTGGAACAAAACGCTCGATCCCAAGTCCCCCGACTTCAAGTTCTCAGAGACTGTCGAAGTGTGCTACTCCGACGGTATGGAAGACCAGGACGCTATCGACCCGGGCATGCTGCTCGATCCAACCACTGGCCGGCTGTGGGTCAGCTACGGCACCTACTTCGGCACCATCCGACTCATCGAACTTGATCCCAAGACCGGATTCCGCGCAAAGGGCAACAAGGAGAAGGATATCGCCATCGACTGTGAGGCCACAGACCTCATCTACCGCAACGGCTGGTACTATCTGCTCGGCACACACGGCACTTGCTGCGATGGTGTCAACTCCACCTACAACATCGTTGTGGGGCGTTCACGCAGTGTGGAAGGGCCCTATCTTGACAATGTGGAGCGCGACATGATGCAAGGCGGAGGCAAGATGGTGATAGCGGCAGGCGACCGCAAAACGGGAGCAGGACACTTCGGGCGCACCATCATCGACGAGGGCGTGGAGGTCATGTCGTTCCACTGGGAGGCAGACTTCGACCTGAGCGGCCGCTCTACTCTGGCCATCCGCCCGCTGCTGTGGAAGAACGACTGGCCTGTGGCAGGACAACAGATCAAGCAAGGCACCTACGAGATAGAATCGGAACGCAGAGGCTACTCACTGGAACTGGCCGTCGACTTCGTCCGCATGAAACAGGAACGCCAGGGATGGTTCAACCGCGAACAGATGCAACAGCCTGTCAAGCCCATCGCTAACCAAACTCTCGAGGAGGTCATCAGCACATGGCCTCAGGGAGAGATCGCCGTCAGATGCAGTGACTATATGTTCCGTCCACACCAGCACTGGACAGTGACGCCCGTCGCCGAGAAGGGCGGTACGCTGGCAGGTCCCCTCTATGAAATCAAGATTGCAGGCACCAACCGTTCACTGACAGCCACGGCCAATCTGGAACTGACCACCCGCGAGTATCAGGGTGAGGACTGCCAGCTATGGCGTATCGAACAGCTCACCGACGGTACCTTCCGAATCATGCCCTACGCCATCCCCGGAAAGGAAGGCAGGAACGACAAATACTGCATCTATTCGGCAGGCGACTCCACCCCCACCCTCGCAGAATACGACTTCAAGAGCGACAACTCCAAGTGGAATTTCCGTTGCCAATAGCATACAGAGCCTTCACAGAATCTCCCTGAACCAGCAAGCCGTTCAGGGAGATTTTTTGTGTCATGTAACAAACTTATTTATGAAATGTAACATTTCCCCCGAAAAGATTGCCATTAAAAACTTTGTGATACCCGTTACAAAATAACATTTAATAAAATTAAATAATTTTGCACGAACAAAACTAAGATTTGAATCAAAATCAGATAAAGAATGAGAAAATTAACTAACTTTTTTGAAACCGTTCTGCCAAGAGCGAACCGGCAATGCCGCTGGAAGGTATTGTCGCTGATGCTCCTGATATGTGCCACGGCGTGGGCACAGGGAGGCATCACAGTCAAGGGTACGGTTACCGACTCTAACGGCGACGCGCTGATAGGTGCGTCCGTCGTGGTCAAGGGAAACACGTCTGTAGGCACGATTACAGACTTCGACGGAAACTTCACCTTGAGTGTTCCATCTGAGTCAACGACTATCGTTGTCTCTTACGTAGGCATGACTTCCAAGGAAATGAAAGTGGGTAAGCAGCGCAGCTTCAAGGTGACGCTGCAAGACGACACCCAACTGGAGGAAGTCGTGGTAGTGGGTTACGGCCAGCAGAAGAAGGCCTCTGTGGTGGGTGCTATCACGCAGACCACGGGCGAGGTGCTGGAGCGCGCCGCCGGTATCGGTAGTGTGAGTGCAGCACTCACCGGTAACCTTCCCGGTATCGCCACCATCGCCTCGACAGGTCAGCCTGGTGAGGAAGACCCGCGCATCTACATCCGTGGTGCCGCAGCCTGGAACCAGGATGCCCAGCCACTGATCCTCGTGGATGGTGTGAAGCGCGAAATCAAGTCGGTCGACGTGACGTCAGTAGCCACGGTGTCAGTGCTGAAAGATGCCTCTGCCACAGCCGTCTACGGTGTGGAGGGTGCCAACGGCGTAATCCTGATCACCACCAAGCGCGGTGTGGAGGGCAAGGCTCGCATCGACGTAGGTTTCAACGCCACGCTGAAGGCCGTATCGAAGCTGCCGCGCAAGTACGACTCCTACGACGGCTATATGCTTCGCAACCAGGCCATTGAGCACGAGCTGGCCCTGGGAGGTGCCGCCTCGTGGGCTTACTACCGTCCGCAGACATTCATCAACAACTTCCGCAATCAGGACTACACTGTGAAGCCCAACTACGATGCTGCCGGCAACTACCTTGGCGACTACAGTCAGGCAGAGCGCTATCCCAACATCGACTGGCAGGAAGAGATGTTCAAGCAGTTCACATTATCTTATAATACGAATATCAACTTCTCCGGTGGTACGAAGTTCGTGAAGTACTTCGTGGCCTTCGACTTCCAGAACGAGGGTGACATGACCAAGGTGTGGGACAACCGCCAGGGCTATGAGGGCGGTTACACCTACAACCGTCTGAACGTTCGTTCGAACCTGGACTTCCAGATTACCAAGACCACCCAGTTCAAGGTGAACCTGGCAGGCTCGAATGCCCAGCAGAAGACCCCGCGCTACTACTATGGCAACAACGGTGAGTTTTTCCAGCAGCAGAAGTGGGCCGGTGCCTACGGTATGGCGCCCAACCTATTCCCCGTACAGTTCAGCGACGGTTCTTGGGGTTACTACCCGCTGGTTTCCAATATCGAGAACTCTCCACGAAGCGTTGCCACGTCGGGCTATGAACTGGGCACCATCACCCGCGTGTTCACCGACTTTGCCTTGGAGCAGGATCTCGGTTTCATCACCAAGGGCCTTGTGGCTCGCGGTACCATTTCTTGGGATAACCAGTTCAACGAGGGTAGCCGTGGTATCTCCGACCTGCACCAGGTGAAGAATGCCTACATGCTGCCTGAGGACGGACAGATACTGCGCGAGGTGTCTATCGACGCCAAGACAGGTTTCGACTTCTACGAGAGCCGTGACTGGACCACACAGGCCGGTAACGTGAGCTACACCAGCCGTGCCACCGAGATGTCGCTGCAGCTCTTCTGGGGCCGGGAGTTCGGCAAGCACAACGTGACCGCGATGGGTAACTGGAAGCGCCGTATCAATGCCGGCAATGCCGACCTGGAGAACCGCCGCGAGGACTGGGTGTTCCGTGCCACCTATGACTATAACACCCGTTATTTCGCCGAGGTCAACGGTGCATACAACGGTTCGCAGAAGTTCTCTCCCGACAACCGTTTCGCCTTCTTCGCCTCGGGTGCCCTGGGCTGGATGATCTCCGACGAGCCGTTCATGAAGTACCTGAAGGAGAAGAAGATCATCGACATGCTCAAAATCCGCGGCTCCTACGGTCAGATCGGTGACGACAACGCCGGTGCACGCTGGGCCTACCTGACGGACTGGGCCATCGTGACCGCCAACAACCAGCAGCAGAACTTCCCGATGGCCATCGACGGTTCTGCCAGCCCTTATACCTCTTATTATGAAAAGACGATTGCCAACCCCGACCTGCGCTGGGCCACGGTAACGAAGAAGGATATCGGTGTCGACTACGCCTTCCTCGGCGGTATGTTTGCCGGTAGCTTCGACTGGTTCCGCGACGACCGCTCGGACATCTTCATCTCCGGTGCCAACCGCTCGGTGCCCTCCTACTTCGGTGCTAAGACCACCCCGGATATCAACAAGGGTAAGATGAAGAACTACGGTTTCGAGGTGGAGCTGCGCTTCAACAAGGTGCTCAACAACGGCATGCGCTTCTGGGCCAATGCCAACTACACGTACGCCCATAACGAGATTATCGAGAAGGACGATCCCAAGCTGATTCCTGCCTACCGCAAGGCTGAGGGCTACTCACAGGGTCAGTACACCTCGTTCATCGACAACGGATTCATCAAGACCTACGACGAACTCTACAGTGTGCCTGCCCGTGAGAAGGACGACAGTCAGGTGCTCATCGGCGACCACTATATCGTTGACTTCAACGGCGACGGTATCGTCGACGAGACCAACGACCAGGCTCCCTACGGCTACACAGGCACTCCCGAACACACCTACAATGCCACCATCGGCTGGGAGTATAAGGGTTGGAGCATGTTCGCACAGCTCTACGGCGTGACGGGCGTCACCCGTGACGTGGGCCTCACCTCTTTTAATAATAAGCTGCTCACCGTCTACGACAATGGTGCCTGGTGGAATCCCGCAGCTGGCGGCGGCGAGGTCGTCGTACCGCGCTTCACCACACAGGTGTCCTACAACAACGGTACCCAGTTCCTCTACGACGGTTCCTATTTCCGTCTGAAGAACGTGGAGGTGGCCTACACCTGGACGAAGGGCTGGATCAAGAAACTCGGTTTCTCGAGCCTGAAGCTCTACCTGAACGGCAACAACCTCTTCCTGATCACCAAGATGCCTGACGACCGTGAGAGTAACTACGGATTCAGTGGCGGTGGCGGTGCCTATCCTACTGTCAGACGCTATAACTTCGGAATCAAGCTTTACATTTAAAGATTGAAGATTGAACATTGAAGATAGAACATTGAACGTTATGAAATATAATAATTACATCAAAAACCTGTTGTGCGGATCGCTGCTTCTGATGGCTGGCGGTACTTCCTTCACTTCTTGCACCGACTGGCTCGAAAAGGAGAAGGAGGCTATCGTCCAGGAAGACGAGGCATTCAAGAACTTCCGCAATTTCCAGGGATATATCGAGGAAATCTACAGTCTGATTCCCGACAAGGAGAAGGTGAACTACTGTACCGCATGGAACTTCGGCGACGATGCCGTACACAATCCTGAGGGCTATGCACACATGGACCACCAGGTGGACCTTGGCAACTACCGTAACTGGTACACCAACTCGCAGTGCTGGCTCAACGGCGACCGCAGTTCGCTGTGGCGCAACTCGTGGTACTGCATCCGCAAGTGTAACATGGGTATTGAGAATATCAAGTCGCTCGTGGGCACCGACGAGGAGCGCGACCTGCTGCTCGGACAGATGTACTTCTTCCGTGCCTGGTGGCACTTCGAGCTGATGTGCTACTTCGGCGGACTGCCCTATATCGATCAGGCTTTCGAGGCCTCTCAGATTCCTGAGCTGCCCCGTCTGTCGTTCCAGGAGTGCGCTGACCGCTGTGCCGAGGATTTCGAGCGTGCCTACGACCTGCTGCCCCTGAACTGGGACGAGACACTGGCCGGTATGCAGACCTCCGGCAAGAACGAATTGCGCGTCAATAAGTTCACGGCCCTCTGCTACCTCGGCAAGGTATATCTCTGGGCCGGCTCGCCCCTGATGAAGGAATTTGAGAAGACCAAGAACGGCGGTACTGCCCAGTTGCTGGGTGCCAGCTCCAACGGCAAGACCTACGACTACGATGTAGCCTACTGCCGCAAGGCTGCCGAGGCTTTCGGACGCGCTCTCGATATGGTCAACAGAGGACAGGTGAGCTACAAGCTGGCCGAGTTCAAGTACTCCAACCTCTACGACCACGAGCGCGATGAGAATGCCGAGACCAACTACTCGGACATCTTCTATACCGTCAAGCAGAGCTGGAACATGCCTGGCACGACTGAGGCCATCATGCGCGGCGTCTATCCCGGTGCCAACTCCGCCAACTGGAACTGCGCCAAGATCTTCGGCCCGAAGGTGGCCGGTCTGGTGGCTCACGACAACATCATCCACCACCCCACGGCCAACCTCGTAGACCAGTACGGCATGGCCAACGGCCAGCCCATCTACCTGGTCAGGAATGGTGAGTATGTGCTCAACCCCGAATCAGGCTGGGATCCCGAACATCCCTATCAGAACCGTGACCCCCGCTTCTATCACGACTTCATCTTCGACGGCTTCCACTATGTGCTTGCCACCGACGGTCTGT
Organism: bacterium UBA3756; assembly: GCA_002371695.1. The sequence goes on along the minus strand of DFGG01000181.1, from coordinate 100 downwards.
CGGCCGACCAGAAGAAGCTGGAATACTGCGACCTGTTCACCGGCGGCGCCATGCGTGCCGTCGACAATGCCAGCAGCACGGGCTACTTCATCCAGAAGCT
>DFGG01000146.1:770-7567 GCA_002371695.1 bacterium UBA3756 | reverse complement strand
AATAAGCACATCCACGTGTCTCAGAATGTGATGGTGGAGAGCATCCTGCCAGGCAAGGGCATCCGCTATACTGCCACCATCAAGGCAGACAACGGATTGCGCGATGGCGAGGCCGTTATCCGCATTGGGGTGATGCAGGCCAACAAGGAAATTTCCTCCCAGGCACGGGAGTTTCCTATTACGACTCGCAAGCACTGATGTCGCAACCGCTATAACTGAAACAAGCGATGGGAGTCATTCTCATCGCTTGTTTCGGTTATGGTGGGTGGCCGCTCTTTTCATATATGCTTTCGACTTGTTGGGACTGCTGTTAATCTCGTCTAGCGTGTCGTCTTTCTTATGTGTTTCAATGACGGTATGCTTTTCCTGTTCCTGATGTTTCTGCATCATGGCAGCCCTTGCCTCTTCTTCGCGTTTCAGCTGTTCCTGTTCCAACTGCTTCTGTAGTTGTTTGCGCTCCTCTTGTTCGCGCATCTCCACCCAGATGGGCTTGCTGTCGGCACCTTCGTTGGTACTGATCTCGAAGTCGGGCAGTTCGATGGTTTCATCTGGTGCGAAGGGCACTACTGCCGGACTGAATCTCTCGACGATGACGGGTGCGATGCCCTGCGAGATAATGCCAAGTTCCCTGGCAGCCCTCACGGAGAGGTCGATGATACGCCCTTTCACGTATGGCCCTCTGTCGGTGACTCTGACGATGACGCTCTGTCCGTTGGCGGGATTGGTCACCTTGAGCCTTGTGCCAAAGGGGTAGGTGCGATGGGCACAGGTGAGCGAGTCGTGGTGCAGGCGTTCGCCGCTGGCCGTCCTGCGCCCGGAGAACTTCTTTGGATAGAATGAAGCCTTGCCACTCTGGACTTGTGCCAGAGTGGTAAGGCTAATAGAGATAGCCAGTAGCCATATGTACCGGCTCCACCTCATACGATGCCTTGTGCCATCATAGCCTTGGCCACCTTCATGAAGCCAGCCACGTTGGCACCTTTCACATAGTTGATGTAGTCGCCTTCCTTGCCGTACTTCACGCACTGGCCGTGGATGTTCGACATAATCTGGTGCAGCATGCGGTCTACTTCCTCACCAGTCCATGAGATGCGCTCAGAGTTCTGCGTCATCTCCAGGCCCGAGGTAGCCACGCCGCCTGCATTCACGGCCTTGCCCGGTGCAAACAGCTGACGGGCGGCGACGAACTTCTCGACGGCCTCTGCCGTGCAGCCCATGTTCGACACCTCTGCCACGCAGAGTGGCTTGTGTGCCAGTATTCTGTCGGCATCCTCGCCGTTCAGCTCGTTCTGGGTGGCACAGGGCAGATAGATGTCAGCCTTCTGTTCCCAAGGCCTCTTGTCCTTATAGAATGTAGCACCGTCGAACTCCTCGGCATAAGGTTCGCAGACGTCATTGCCCGAGGCACGCAGCTCCAGCATATATTCAATCTTCTCGGCATCCAGTCCGGCGGGGTCGTAGATATAGCCGTCTGGACCGCTGATGGTGATCACCTTGGCTCCCAGTTCGGTGGCCTTCTTGGCAGCACCCCAGGCCACGTTGCCGAAGCCGGAGAGTGCGACGGTCTTACCCTTGATGTCGAGGCCGTGTTCCGTCAGCATCTGGTTCACGAAGTAGAGTGCGCCGTAGCCCGTGGCCTCCGGGCGCAGGATGGAGCCACCCCATTCCAGGCCCTTGCCGGTCAGCACGCCTTGGAACTGGTGGGTCAGTTTCTTGTACTGTCCGTACAGATAGCCTATCTCGCGGGCTCCCACACCGATGTCGCCGGCGGGCACGTCCTCGTCGGGACCGATGTGCCGGTAGAGCTCGGTCATGAATGCCTGACAGAACTTCATCACTTCGTTGTTGCTCTTGCCCCGTATGCTGAAGTCGGAGCCTCCCTTGCCGCCACCCATGGGCAGCGTGGTGAGTGCATTCTTGAAGGTCTGCTCAAAGCCGAGGAACTTCAGGATGCTCAGGTTCACCGACGAGTGGAAGCGCAGTCCGCCCTTGTAGGGACCGATAGCGCTGTTGAACTGCACGCGGTAGCCCAGATTCACCTGCACTTCGCCCTTGTCGTCGACCCAGGGCACGCGGAAGGTGATGATACGCTCGGGCTCCACGATGCGCTCTATGATCTTCGCCTTCTCAAACTCCGGATGCTGGTTATACACATCCTTGATGGATTCCAGTACTTCTCTTACTGCCTGTAGGTACTCCAGTTCTCCTGGATGCTTAAGCTCCAGGTCATGCATGATTTTGTTTACTTCCATAAGCTTTTATAATTAAAAAGGTTAAATTTTCTCCAGTGCCTGACGGATATCGTCGAGGATGTCTTCCACGTCCTCGATGCCAACGGAGAGACGGATCAGGTCGGGGGCCACGCCGGCCTCTCTGAGCTGTTCGTCGCTGAGCTGGCGGTGGGTATGGCTGGCCGGATGCAGCACGCAAGTACGGGCATCGGCCACGTGGGTCACGATGTTGATCATCTCCAGCGAGTCCATCCACTTGATGGCTGTCTCGCGGGTGCCCTTCAGTCCGAAGGCGATGACGCCGCACGAGCCCTGAGGCAGGTATTTCTGTCCCAGTTCATAGTAGGGGTCGTCCTTCAGTCCGCAGTAGTGTACCCAGGCCACCTTCGGGCAGTCGTGCAGGAATTCGGCCACCCGCTGTGCGTTCCGGCAGTGCTGTGCCATGCGCAGGTGCAGGGTCTGCAGTCCGAGGTTCAGCAGGAATGAGTTCTGCGGAGCGGGTATCGAGCCCAGGTCGCGCATCAGCTGTGCCACCAGCTTGGTGGTGTAGCCCATCTTGCCGAACGCCTTGACGTAGGTCAGGCCGTGGTACGACTCGTCGGGCGTGCACAGTCCGGGGAACTTGTCGGCATAGTCGAGCCAGGGGAAGTTGCCGCTGTCCACCACGCAGCCGCCCACCTGTGTGGCCAGTCCGTCCATATACTTGGTGGTGCTGTGGGTCACGATGTCGGCTCCCCATTCGAAGGGCCGGCAGTTGATGGGGGTGGCGAAGGTGTTGTCGATGATCAGGGGCACACCGTTCTTATGGGCTATCTTGGCAAACCTCTCGATGTCGAGCACTGCGCAGCCCGGGTTGGTGATGGTCTCTCCGAAGAGGGCCTTCGTGTTGGGACGGAAGGCAGCCTGTATCTCCTCGTCGCTGGCCTCGGGCGATACGAAGGTACACTCGATGCCCAGTTTCCTGAGCGTCACGCCGAAGAGGTTGAACGTGCCGCCATATATCTCGTTCGAGGTGACGAAGTGGTCGCCAGCCTCGCAGATGTTGAAGAGTGCATAGAAGTTGGCTGCCTGCCCGCTTGAGGTCAGCACGGCTCCCACACCGCCTTCCAGTGCTGCTATCTTCGCCGCCACGGCATCGTTGGTCGGGTTCTGCAGACGGGTGTAGAAATAGCCTTCCTTTTTCAGGTCAAACAACTGCGCCATCTCGTCCGAGTCGTCGTACTTGAATGTCGTCGACTGGATGATGGGCAACTCTATTGGTTCTCCATTCTTGGCCTTATATCCGGCCTGTACGCAGAGCGAACCCTGCCTTAGTTTCTTTTCCATGTGTGATATGTAGGTTGTAATATTTGGTGCAAAGATAAGAAAAAAATTGCGATACGGCAAGTTTTAGCCCCTGTTTCTTTGCGTATATGGAATAATATGTGTATTTTTGCATGCAAAAATTAAGTATTAGCTGATTATGAACAGGAAATTTCTTTGGATTTCTACTATCGCTCTCCTCGTTGTCTGTGGAGCCGCTGTGTTAACCTGCCGCAACAGTAGCGACGACAATCCCGTGGCAGTGTCGCCCACCGACGATTCCAGTCAGTTTGTCACCCTCACCGATGCCGTGCCCGATGCCATCCTCGAGATTCGCTACTTCGGCACCTACAACTTCGTGGGCCAGCGCATCGACGGCTATCTGGAGCCCACGGCCTTGCTCACAAAGAAGGCTGCCGACAGTCTCCGCGCCGTGAGCGACGATGTCAAGCAGCAGGGCTACCGGCTGAAAATCTACGATGCCTATCGCCCCCAGAAGGGTGTCGACCACTTCGTGCGCTGGGCTGCCGACCTCTCTGCCACGCAGATGAAGCAGTACTTCTATCCCGACCTCGACAAGAGCGTGCTCTTCGAGCAGGAGTATATCTATGAGAAGAGTGGCCACACCCGGGGCTCCACCGTCGACCTGACACTCTTCGACATGGCCACTGAGAAAGAGCTCGACATGGGCGGCACCTTCGACTGGTTCGGCCCCGAGAGCCATCCCGACTTCTGCGGCAATCCCGAGACGGGTGAGTACACCGGCGACAACAGCAAGAGCCCCAAGGGCCGCAGCATCACCGAACAGCAGTTCAAGAACCGCATGATTCTGCGCCGGGCCATGCTCGCCCACGGCTTCAAGCCTCTCGACAGTGAGTGGTGGCACTTTACACTGCGCGACGAGCCCTTCCCCGACACTTACTTCACCTTCCCCGTGCGTCAGCTCCAATAATAGCACACGGGGTCAGGAACGATGTGCGTTTTAGTGTTATCTGTGGTTACTCGAGTCCGTTCTTCTTCATCAGTTTAAAAGATCAGAGGGACAGGTCATTGATCTCCCCCAGTCCCCGTGTTCTTGACAACGCTAACAGAGGGACGGTTCTTTTGTTATCGAAGTGACGTGATAACAAAAGAACCGTCCCTCTGTTATACGATTATCTCTGCCGTTAGGTGCCGGTTTCTGTTTCAAACAAATCTTTCAATGCCGATATTTCGCAATCATACTTATTCTCATTCAGATATTGCAATACAGAATAAAAGAGGAGCATTTCACCGGAGTTCTCGATTGCTGCAAAAAGATTCTTGAAGCGGTAATCATTTTTGGCTTTTACGTCCTTTGTGATTTGGGTCAATTCGCTTAACGTTGATGGCAGGCCATAGTCTTGCAGGTTAATGCCTTGCTCTGCGGCACAATCAAGTATGAACTGATCCATTGCGGGGCTGATTCTTATGAAATAGTGTGAGCGTTCTTTATGTTTCAAGAGAGTGATATGCTGCGTATGTGCAATCTCTGTGAACTCCGTCACGTATGAATGTTGCCGCTTGTCGTTGTCGATAATGCCAACGGAGAACTGGTCTTTCAGATTCGATTCCATCATCTTCTTTGCCACGGCGTTGCAGCCTTTCTGGTGGTTCACTCCGTGAGAATCCAATAAGAACTCTGTAATGTTGGTATCAATATAGCACTCAGGAACAATATGATAGTCTTTCTTCTCCATACTTCATCCCAGTGTCTCGATGTTGAAGAATACATCCACGCCATAGTCATAGATGTCCTGAAAGTCTTGCTCCGTTGCGACCTTTACCATCATTAGCCCATCGGTTGCTCTCGTATAGAGGAGGGCCATATCGATGTCTGGCTTTTCCATAAAGGCATTCAATATATAAGGGCTATGGGTGGCTATGAAGAGATTGCTGGAGTGGTCGCCTTTCGTTTTGTTCAACAGCCATTCTACAAGGTTTGACTGTGTCGGAGGAAACAGATTTGCTTCTGGTTCTTCAAGGAAAATGTCGCAATGATGAGTATGCACATAGTTGGTATAGACATCCTTTTTGTCTTCCTCATCTAATTTAGCCAGAAGGATACTGTTCTCCTGAAGATTGGCAAAACTCTCAATCCTGTCATGCCTGATTTTTGTAATGTGGCTCAGATGTACGAACAGAGGAATTACTGACTGCAGGCCGCTTGACGTATTTGTAAAATCAAGCGTTACGTCGTCTGAAACTTTAACTCTGTCAGATTTCGTATTAGCATCATAATGATAGGAAACTCCGAGATTCAAGACCGTTATATCCTCTTGTGTAGCCTGTCGTGCCGTTTCCCAATCGGCCATAAAGTCGCGGATATTATCATCGGCAAACTTCACCTGGAACCAGTTAGGGATGGCTGCTACCAGATTGCGTTCGGCAGGGATATACGTCACTTTGGAACGACGGTAGTTCCAACGGCCTTCCTTCCACTCAAACTTAAATGTATTCGTGGCGTTGTCGTATGAGAAGGCCATGTAGTCAGACTCGTAGCTGATGAAAGTATCGGGTTTGATGTATCCTTTTAACTTATGGAAACGTTCCAACTCCTTTAGGAAGTTGCCGTCCTTGGCAAAAAAATCGGAGGTCTGTGTCAGTTCGATACGCTTCTCCACCCACGTGCAATAGCAGGCGGTCTTCAGCACACAACTTTTGCCTGAACTCTGAGAACCAATGATGACATTGATGTGCTTCAGTTCGACATCGGCCTCCTTCAATGGCCCCAGATTATGAATAACGAGATGTTTCATGTGCGCAAAGGTACTACTTTTTCTTCAATCTTGAATCGTTTCGGGCGTTAAAAGTACAAAAAGCGGGCGAAGATTCGTCGTTTCACCATCTTCGCCCGCTATATTTGACGCTATTGTGCTAACAGCGGGGACGGTTCTTTTGTTATCACGTCATTTCGATAACAAAAGAACCGTCCCTCTTTTAGCGCAATTTTTTATAGCAAACCGCTTGTAATTCACAAACTTTTTGTATCTTTGCAGCGGAAACGTTTCAACTTAACATGTTAAGATTATGGCAATAATGGCAAACAATGTACAGATGCAAGGCGTTTACGTAAACGTGCCAGCTGTTGACTGGTCGCTCTTCCGCGAACTCATCCGCAAGTTCGGATGGCAGGCAGAGACCCGCGAGCAATTGCTCGACCGCTTCGTAGGTAGTCGTCCGGCAACGCCAGCATTGACTGAAGAGGAAATCATGGACGAGGTAAAAGCCGTGAGATACGCCAAA
>DFGG01000146.1:0-700 GCA_002371695.1 bacterium UBA3756 | reverse complement strand
CATTGAGGCCGACGTGGCTCCCGCAACCGTTCGCGACCCCAAAGACCTCTATCTCCTCGCACTGGCCGATACCATCGGAGCAGACTACATTGTCAGCGGCGATGCCGACCTTACCGACATCGGACAATACAATCAGACAAGAATCATCAAACTTGCTGACTTCAAGCAGTTGTTCTTGTAAAATCTGTAATCAATAGATTCCCTCTAAAACTATGTGAGACATAGGGACGGGGCCCCTCGATTCATTTTGTTGCTTTAATCCATCCTTGACATAGAATTTTATGCCAAAATGCCACAAAATGGTCAAAAAACACGTTAAACTGACGAAAGTATAACGATATTTCCCAAAATTGTTGTAATTTTGCACACGTGTTCTTGAACACGAATCTTTTTGTTGCTCAATCTCTCTACCGAACTGCGACCTCGAACGAGATTTTATGAGCAAAATCCAAATCAGCATTGGAGCTGCGCACCATAGCGCAGACTTCAACCATAGTGTATTTGGGGCTGTCGCAGGCCTGGCTGAGAATATGGGATGGGGCCTGCGCTTTCTTTATGCCCATACCGATAGTGCTTCCCCCCTACCAGACTTTGATAAGAGAATTAATAAGTAACCATAATACCAATACTTAGTTAATTATACATCTAATCGTCTATAAATCAATGAGTTACATTAACAATATATAACTATTAAAATTTG
>DFGG01000177.1 GCA_002371695.1 bacterium UBA3756 | reverse complement strand
CATCGCCCAAGGGCCTACGTTCATATCGATCATATCCCACTGACGGAGACGGGCAAGCCCGCACGTCGAGTAGCACAGCAATTAGCGGAATGAAAGAAAAGAGGTGCAGCTGCTCTCCCGAGTGGCTGCACCTGCGATTAGTTAGTAATATGATATAGGTCTATTAAGTTGATTGGTATCGTTTTCAACACTCCCGATAGAAATCGAGAGCTTCGTAGATCTCTTCCTGCGTGGCGCTCTGGTTGATACGGATATCGCCGAGGCCTCCCAGCAGGGTGAAGTTTATCGTGGTGCCCACGTTCTTCTTGTCGTGGGTCATCAGTTCCAAGAGGGTGGGGTAGTCATCGCAGGTGATCTGCATCTTGCCGTAATGCTCCTTGATGAAGGTGACGGTCTGGTGCATCTTGTCGGTGGGGAATCCCGTCTTGGCGCAACTTAGGTAGAGCTCGCAGATGATGCCCCAGGCTACGGCATAGCCATGAAGCACAGGCTTGCGATGGAGGGCAAACGACTCGAAGGCGTGACCCACGGTGTGACCCAGGTTGAGAGCCTTGCGGATGCCCTTCTCCGTGGGATCCTCAGTGACGATGCGCTGCTTCACGGCAACACTCTCGGCCACCATACGGCGCAGTTCACCGAAATCGGGCTGCTCGATATCGTAATTCATCAGTTCTGCCCACATCTGCTCGTTGTTGATGAGTCCGTGCTTGAGCATCTCGGCATAGCCCGAAAGGATGTTCTCACCATCGAGGGTGCGCAGGAACTGGGTATCGAGAATGACGGATGCGGCATTGTTGAATACACCAATCTCATTCTTCAAGCCATTGAAGTTGATGCCTGTCTTTCCGCCTACGGAAGCGTCGACCATCGAGAGCAGTGTCGTGGGGATGTTGATATACTGAATGCCGCGCTTGAAGGTGGAAGCAGCAAAGCCTCCCAGGTCGGTCACCATGCCTCCGCCTATATTAATTAATAAGGTGTGGCGCGTGGCTCCCTGCCGTGACAGCTCTTCCCAGACGTGAGCCAGCGACTCCAGTGTCTTGTGGGTGTCAGTGGCCCCAATCACGATGCGCCGGGCACCTGCCAGACGGTTGAACCCTTCGACGACGGGCAAGCAGAGTTTCTCGGTGGTCGTGTCGGCCAAGATGAAAAGCTTATCAGGCTGGCAGTCGTTGATGGCGGCAGTCAGTGTCTTTTCCAGATTATCTGCTATTTCAACCTTTTGCGGGTTCATTTCTTCTAATGGTTGGGTTATCGTGTGCAAAATTACTATTTTTTTCGGATTTCGCACACTAAAATGTAAAATAATTGTAGATTTTACCCTTTTTTTGCATTTCAGCGATTAAACTTTTGCAAAATGTAAGCGTCAAAAATGCGTAAGTTTAAAATAAGTGTGATGAGACGATTAATCTTTTTAGTAGTTTTCAGTATTTCAACTATCGTTACCTTAGCCCAGCGTACAGTAACAGGAAAAGTGATAGAACAGGATACCAAGGAAGCAGTGATTCAGGCAACGGCAGCCTTGATGAGTGGGCAGAAAGTCGTGGCCAATGCCGTGACGAACACCGATGGTGCCTTTTCTATCAAGGCTCCTCAGAATGGCAGCTATACCCTGCAGGTTACCTACGTGGGATTCAAGACGTACACAAAAACTATTAAGATAGCCGACGACAAGAATTTCTCGGCAGGAACCATCTCGCTGGCCCCGGATGCTATCATGCTGAAGGGTGCCACCGTGACGGCTCACGCATCGAAGGTGACGCTGAAGGCTGATACCTTTGTCTATAATGCCAACGCCTTCCGTACCCCTGAGGGCTCCGTTGTGGAGGAACTCGTGAAGCGCCTGCCTGGTGCTGAGGTGAGCGACGACGGTACCATCAAGATCAACGGCAAGGAGGTGAAGAAGATCCTTGTCGATGGTAAGGAATTTATGACGGGCGATACCAAGACCGCCATCAAGAACCTGCCCACCAACATCATAGATCGTATCAAGGCCTACGACCAGCAGAGCGACCTGGCACGTGTCTCAGGCATCCAGGACGGTGAGGAGGAGACTGTGCTCGACTTTGGTATCAAACCGGGCATGAACAAGGGAGTGATGGTGAATGCCGACCTGGCAGCAGGTACGGAGCATCGCTATGCAGGCCGCGTGTTCGGTGGGGTGATGAAGGATGACCTGAAAATGTTTCTCATGACCAATGCCAACAACACCAACGACATGGGATTCCCCGGTGGTGGCGGAGGAGGCCGTTGGGGAGGAGGTCGACAGGGCCTGAACGCCATGAAGATGACGGGTCTGAACATCAACTATGAGAAGAAGGACAAACTGAAGCTCGACGGTAGCATCCGCTGGAACCACACCGACGGCGACACCTACTCGAAGTCGTCATCAGAGAGTTTCTATAGCGGCACTACCTCATCGTTCGGCAATAGCATGAGCCAGAACTACTCGCGCTCGAACCAGTGGAACGGACAGATGCGACTGGAATGGCAGCCCGACACGATGACTAACATCATGTTCCGGCCGCGTTTTAACTACAACAGCAACGACGGGGAAAGCATCAGTCAGAAGGCCACCTTCGACAAGGATCCATACGACTATAGCGACGATCCCCTCAGAGCCGTTGAGGAACTGGCCAACAAATACGGCATCGTCAAGAACTTCAGTGACCAGAACGGTATCAGCTACAGCGACTCGAAGAGCCTGAGCGGCATGCTGCAGTTCAATCGCCGACTGAACAACTCTGGGCGCAATATCACCGTACAACTGAACGGCTCTTGGGGAAAAGGAACCAGCAAGAACATCTCGAACAACTACTCCGAGCTCTTCCATGTGATGAACTATACAGGCGACGGCGACTCCACCTATCAGACCAACCGCTACAGCCTGACCCCGCAGAACAACTGGAGTGCCAGCGCTCGCATCACCTACAGCGAGCCCATCGCACGACAGGTGTACCTGCAGTTCAGCTACACTTACCAGCATAGTTACACCAAGAGTGACCGTAAGACCTACAGCCTCACTGGCGTAGACTACTACGGCATCACTCCCCTCTACCGCAACTGGGATGCTTATCTCGGACAGTTGCGCAACCCCCTCGACACCTACGAGGACACCAACCTGAGCCGACTCTCAGAGTATAAGAACGACAATCATACTGCCGAGGTGATGCTTCGCATCGTGCGCAAGTCGTACAATTTCAACATCGGATTCCAGGTGCTGCCGCAGAAGTCGCACTTCGTGCAGGACTATCAGGGTGTACATGCAGACACAACCCGCACCGTGACCAACTTTACCCCGACGCTCGATTTCCGCTGGAAGAAGTCGCAGACAGGCCAGTTGCGCTTCACCTATCGAGGACGTACTCAGCAGCCGTCGATGAGCGACCTGCTTGACATCGTCGACGACAGCGATCCGCTCCGTATCACACGAGGTAACCCCGGTCTGAAGCCTTCGTTCACCCAGAACTTCAACCTCTTCTATAACGATTATTTCCAGAAACACCAGCGCGCCGTGATGACGTTCGTTAATTTCTCGATGACCAACAATTCGGTGTCGAACAAGACTACCTACGTTCAGGAGACTGGTGGAACCATCACTCGTCCGGAGAACGTCAATGGCAATTGGAACGGTAACCTCGGATTCATGTTCAACACCGCCGTCGACTCGGCTGCCTTCTTCAACATCAACACCTTCACCAACCTGAACTACAACCACCGCGTGGGATACGTCAGCGTCAACAGTCAGAGTGACTCACAGAAGAGTGCCACCAACACGCTGGGCATCAGCGAGCGACTGGCCGCCAGCTACCGTAACGACTGGCTCGAGGTGGAACTCAACGGTTCGGTGAACTACAACCGTTCGCGCAACGACCTGCAGGAGAACATCAACCTCGACACCTGGCAGTTCAGCTATGGCGGTATGATTGGTGTGACGGCACCTTGGGGTACGTCGCTTACCACCAACCTCAACATGCAGAGTCGTCGTGGCTACAGCGATGCGTCGATGAATACCAATGAACTCATTTGGAACGCACAGATCGCTCAGAGCTTCCTGACAGGCAAGTCCCTCACGGTGTCGCTCCAGCTCTACGATATTCTGCGCCAGCAGTCGACTGTCAGCCGCACACTGACGGCCATGCAGCGCAGTGATACCGAGTATAATGCCATCACCAGCTACGCCATGCTCCATGTCATCTACCGTCTGAACCTCTTCGGAGGTGGTGGCGGCATGTTCGGCGGAGGTCGGGGCCAGGGAGGTCCCGGTGGACGCGGTGGTCGCGGCGGCTTTGGCGGCGGCCGTAGAGGCTTTGGCGGAGGCGGTGGCTTCGGAGGAGGCCGCAGGTTCTAAAGAAAAAGGCTTCGGAATTACTCCGAAGCCTTTTCTGTTGTCTCTTCCTCTTCTGTTTCCTTGAAGTCGGTAATGCCGTTGTCCACAAGGATGTTGTACCACGATATCAGTTTCTTGATGTCGCTGGTGTGTACACGCTCGCGGTCCCATTCAGGTAGCACCTTGGTGAAGTAAGCTTTGAGCTCGTCGGGCGTAGCTTTCTTCTCGTTGATGGAGGCTTTCTTGCCTTCCTCGAGCTTCTTCAGGTTGTCGAGAACGTCCATCAGGGGGACGTCGTCTGTCTCGGTGAACATGGCGATATCGCCAAGGGAGGTAATCCTGTCAGTAGCGAATGCTGGCACGCGGCGATGCTGGGCATCGAGGGTCTCAACAATCAGGTTGTTCTTACCTCTGGAAACGAGTTTGTAAAGGCCGGGCTTTCCGGCGATGGCTAAAATTGTCTGTTGCATATTTCTTAATATTTTGTTTAATTGTTTGTCAATATCGGCTATGCCGTCGTTGATAATTTCGAAGTCTGCACGTCTGCGCACCTCTTCCTGTGGCAGTTGGCGATTCATCCATTCGAGTACCTTTTCACGGGAAATACCGTCGCGCTGCATCACCCGTTCGATGCGTATCTCGTCAGGACAGCTCACGACGACAGACCTGTCTACGAGCTTGTAGGCACCTGACTCGAAGAGGATGGCGCTCTCCATCCATTGGAGTCCACTCTGTTCAAAATCCCTGAACACGGCGGGGTGGACGATGGCGTCGATAGCTTTGGCATTGTCCTCGGAGGAGAGCAGGAACTGAGTTACGGCCTTTTTGTTGAGCTTGCCATCAGAGAGATAAACTTCCGGTCCGATGAGTGCCGTCAGTCCTTTGCGTATCTCTGGCGAAGTCAGAATAAGCCGTTTGGCAGCCGAGTCACAATCGTAGACGCTGATCCCTCTGGTTTCCAGTCGTCTGCACACGTAACTCTTACCGCTTCCTATGCCGCCGGTGATGCCAATCTTCATTCTACAGTATGTTCTTCGATGAGGTAGTCGACTTGTGTGGTGGATAGCCTGACTCGTGAGATGCCCTGAGGAGAACTCTTCAGGTAGATGCGGCACTTATCCGACAGGCTGTTCTTCAGCTCGTTATAGTCGGCTACCACTTCGAAATCCTCTGCGCGCAGGGAACGGAACACACTGGCCCCTGTGACAAAGCTGACCTTCACCTTGGCAGGAAACGTACGCAGGAACTTGCCTTTCGGCATGTTGATGCCCTTGACGGCAATGCCCTCGATGCTCTCCTCAGTAAGGACATCGGTGTAGAAGCCTACTTTCACCTCCTCGGGCACTGTCTTCACGCCCTTATGCTTGGCCAGACGGCATTCCACCATCAGTGTATCGCGGAAGTTGGCGTAGTTCAGCTGCTCGGTATAGACAACGTTGATGCTGTCAAGTTTCTCCTTGGAGGCATAGACGGTCACGCTGTCAGGCCAGTACTGCACCTGTGAGATGAAGAAGAGCTGCTCAGGAAGAACCCTGCCGCTCCATCTGACGGGTACACGCTTCTTGTCGCCATAGTTGTAGTAGAAGTCCAGCTTTTCAGTCTTGACAATTGTAATTCTGGAGCCGCTGGCCAGTTGCTGGCGTGCCAGTTTCTGCAAATCAGAAGCAGGGACTGAACAGATGCCATTGTTGTGGCTATAGTTCATGTAGTTTACCTCCAGATGAGGCAGTGCGTTTCCCCAGATATAGGTCATCAGTGTGAAACCCTTGTCGCGGATGGTCATCCTCACGGAGTCTGTCTCCTCTGAAGTGAGCATCACGTTCTTGGGCACGTTGGTGATGGTTACGGGAATGTCGAAGTCTCGTTCGTAGGTCTCGTTGAGTGTCAGGAACAGCCAGAAGATGCCTGACAATGCGAGAAAGAACAAGAAAATCAGAAATTCCCTATACGTTCTGCGCGTCAGGAAATCTCTGACTATGCTCCACAGGTTCCTCGTATCCTCCATATGGTGGACTTACTATTTCTGCAGAGGAGTGTTGGCCATGTCCTGGAAGATACAGCTCTTGTCGACCGTGATAACGACATCGCGGGCAATCTTCAGCTCTACGGTGTTCTTGGTCAGGTCGATGCTCTTCACTGTACCGTAGATGCCTCCGCTCGTCACCACTTGGGCTCCCTCCTGCAGTTCGTTCTGGAACTTCTGGATGGCTTTCTGTTTCTTCTGCTGAGGTTTGATCATGAAGAAATACATGATGGCGAAGATGGCCACCATCATCAGAATCATGCTCATACCACTGCCTTGTGCAGCCTGTGCTGCTAATATAATACTTGTCATACCTTATATTTATTAATAATGTTTAGTTACTGATGTTATTCCTCTGTCTTAGGCGCGTCACTCTTGGTGATACGCTTGCGGGGCGTGACGCGCACTGCAACTTTGGCGGGTTCTGGCTCCTCATCCGGATGTGCGCTCTTGGAAGCCTTCTGTGCCTTGGGCTCCATGAATTTTGCCAGACGTCTGGTATCGATCAGATGACGTGCGATGGCGTCGAGCATGCCGTTGATATAGCCTCCGCTCTTGCGGGTGGAATAGAGCTTGGCCAGTTCGACGTATTCGTTGATGGTCACGCTGACGGGGATATTGGGGAAGGTCATCATCTCTGCGATGGCAATCTGCATGATGACGATGTCCATATAGGCCAGACGCGAGAAATCCCAGTTGCGCGAGGCCTCACTCATGAAGTGCTGATACTCGTCGGCATTGAGGATGGCAGCGCGGAACAGTTTGCGGGCGAAGTCTTTTTCCTCGTCGCTGTCCCATTCGGGCAGCAGTTCCTGTTTGTTGCCGTTAGTCTCCTTGAAGCGGTTGAAGGTCTTCAGTACGAAAGTGTCCACGATTTCCTTGTCGTCATTCCAATAGAGACTGCTTTCCTCGAGCAGGATGTCCAGGTCGTCATTCTTTTGGATGAGCGTGCGGTATATCTTGCGCCACAGTTCGCGATCGGTATCGTAGTTGTCGTCCTCGCTCTCCATATATTCCTTGTAGATCTCACTGTTCTCAATGTGCCCCAGCAGGGTGGCGATGAATTCGGGGTGGTCGTCCCAGGTGCGCTTCTGTGTGCCCATGAACTCATTGAGCATCTTATTGCCCTCCAGTTGAAGGGCAAAACGGTTGAGTGTGAACTTCTGTGAAGGGGCGGGTGTGCCTTCGCGCTCTGCACGCGTCTGAAGCACCTCCAGACGGCGACGGGCTTCTCTCGTTACTGCCACGATGAGTGCCAGCAGGTTGTTGTATAAGTCATAAGCCTTTGACAGACTGAAGAATAGTTCCTTCTCTGCCGAATCGATGTTCTTGCTGCCGTTCTGATAATAGGCATAGGTTAACTGAACGATCTTCGAACGGATAATCTCTCTGTTAATCATCTCACTTGATGTTTTGTGGGTTATTGTCGATTTTGTCTATTTACGAATGCAAAAGTACATAAAAATCCCTGATGGTGCAAGAAAATGGCTGAAATATTGATGTTTTTTATAAAATATTTGGCTGATTGACAAAAAAAGAGTACCTTTGCACCGCTTTTTCCGGAAGCACAACGAAAAATAGTTATCGTGTGATGGTGAATTAAGCAAAGAGTATTAACTTAATTTTAGAGTAACACAAATGAAAGAGATTAGTGTAAAAGGTCAGAAGCGCACCTCTACAGGAAAGAAGGCTTCAAAGGAACTCCGCAAGGAGGGTATGGTTCCCTGCAACATCTATGGTGAGAAGAGAGGCGAGAATGGTCTGCCCGAGGCTTTTGCCTTCGCAGCTTCGTTCGCTGAGCTCCGTAAGGCTGTCTACACGCCTGAGGTTTATGTGATCAACCTCGACATTGATGGTAAGCAGTTCAAGGCTGTCATCAAGGAACTGCAGTTCCATCCCACGACAGAGGCTCTGATTCATGCCGACTTCTATGAGGTGAACGAGACGAAGCCCATCACTATTGGTATCCCTGTGAAGCTGAACGGTCTGGCACAGGGTGTTCGCGATGGTGGTAAGCTCAGTCTGGCTGTCCGCAAGCTCAATGTGACAGCTCCCTATCCCCAGATTCCTGAGGTGCTGAATATTGACGTGACCAACCTGCAGCTGGGTAAGGCCATCAAGGTAGGCTCACTGAGCTTCGAGGGTCTCGAGATTGCAACCTCTCCTGAGGTGGTCGTATGCTCTGTCAAGGCTACGCGTGCTTCTCGTTCTGCTGCTGCAGCTGCTGAGGCCGAAGCTTAAAACAGTTAGTTAGAGCTGATGGACAAGTACTTGATTGTTGGTCTGGGGAACATCGGTCCAGAGTACGAGATGACCCGCCACAATACAGGATTCATGGTATTGGACGCTTTTGCAAAGGCGTCCAATACTTCTTTTGACGACCGTCGTTACGGGTTTGTGGCAGAGACCTCGCTGAAAGGGCGCAAGGTAATACTGCTCAAGCCCTCGACATTTATGAATCTCAGCGGCAATGCCGTCAGGTACTGGCTCAACCACGAGAACATCGATCAGAGTCGTCTGCTCGTCGTCAGCGATGAGGTGGCTCTTCCGTTGGGAGCTTTCCGCCTGAAAGCCAACGGTTCTAATGGCGGGCATAATGGCCTGGGACATATTCAGCAGCTCATCGGACAAGACTATGCCCGGCTGCGCATGGGTATCGGCAACGACTTTCCCCGTGGCATGCAGGTCGACTGGGTGCTGGGACGCTATTCTGAGGAAGAACTTGAGACGCTTCAGCCTGCCATCGACACAGCTGTAGAGATAATACGGAGTTTTGTGCTGGCAGGTATCGACATCA
>DFGG01000147.1:2982-3983 GCA_002371695.1 bacterium UBA3756 | reverse complement strand
CCCTCGAGGCATCGGGGCATACCGCTCACCTGTCCGTTGCGCTCGATATTGCCCATGCCTCCTCCGAAGCGCACGGCATCGGCTGTGACGAGACCCTTGTGGGAACTGAGGTTGGAGAGGGTTACACAATTTTGTGGCGATTGTCCCTCGGCGAATTCAAAGGTGCCCAGATAGACCCAGGTGGAGCCACCCATTTGTTGGTTGACGCGAAACTCGGTGGGGACACCTTTGTGCCAGACGGTGTAATGCGCATCGTCGACACTGCCCTCGAGCGTCTGGTAACTGACATAGACGGCATAGCGCCCTGTCTCAGGAATCGTCGGGACCCAGGAGGCCACGCTCTGGTTGTGGGCGTGCTCGGTAGTCTCGATGCAGCGTGTGGTGCCTGCCTCGAAGGGATTGTCGTGGTCGAAGTAGTGGCCTCCGTGGAGGCCGAATCCCTTCATCGACGTGTTCTCCCAGTGGCGGTGGGCGGCTTGTTCGCCATAGCCGCTGCCAAGCGAGTCGTTGTCGACTATCACTTCGTGCTTCTGCCAGTCGCGTTCACGTGGGGTGAATACCACAGCCCCTGCACGTTCCAGCATAGGCATGAGGTAGGGGTTGACGACAGTTTGTGTAAACAGATCTTCGGAGGTGCCAAAGAGGGGTATCCGCTGCCATTTCCAACGGTTCTCCTTGATGTTGAAATACATACCATGACTGGCCCAAACGGAGAAATGGCGGTTGTAGAGTCCGTGGGTGATGCGATAAGGGCGTGAGGCATTCATCACCCAGGGCTGTCCCTTATAGTCGATGTCGCCCCACGTACGGGCAGCGTCTGGCTTCTCGCGCAAACGGTTGGCTATCAGTTGTTCAATAGGCCATCCCCCTGTCTTGACTGTCAGTTGGTATGCCTGCAGGGTGTCGGGCAACAGCTTGCGTATGTCGGTGTAGATGGAACGTGTAGAGAGGTCGGTGAACATTTG
This sequence comes from bacterium UBA3756, assembly GCA_002371695.1. Next base: position 3,018 of record DFGG01000147.1, on the reverse strand, counting down.
TTCGCCAAAGGCGTTGCTGGCATGTATGGTGATGGT
>DFGG01000147.1:0-2873 GCA_002371695.1 bacterium UBA3756 | reverse complement strand
ATTTGTGAGCTAACGCGATAATTGATGAAGTAGTTTTCCAGAGCAGACTTGAGGTTGACCTGTGCTGTCGAGGAAAGAGAGATGCCTGCCAGGAGCAGGGTGAGTGCTAATTGTCGTTGTGTCATGAAAGATCTCCTATGGTAAAATTCTCAGGGTACTTGCCCTTGAAATCCTTATAATAGAGTTTGATGTCGCGCATGTCTTTTTCCAGGTCTCCAGAAGGGATGACCGTCTTCGTGCATTGGATATGGCGCTTCTCGTAGTCGATGCCATACAGGAGAATCGGCATACCGGCCTTCAAGGCGATATAGTAGAAGCCTTTCTTCCAGTCGGCATTCTTTGAGCGAGTTCCCTCAGGGGTGATGCACAGATGGAATGTCGGCTGCGATTTCGCCGTCTCTGCCATCGAGTCTGTCATGCTCGAATGCTTCTGCCGATAGACAGGAATGCCTCCGAGACGACGGAAGATGGGCCCCAAAGGCCAGAAGAACCACTCCTTCTTCATCAGAAAATTACTCTGCATACCTCTGGCTCCCACATAGAGCTGACCAATGAGAAAATCCCAATTGCTCGTATGGGGTGCCAGACAGATAATAAACTTGTCAGGGTGTTCCTGCGTTACTTCAGTAGTCCACCCCATACGCTTGTACAGCAACCAGTTACAAAACCTTCTCCACATCTATCCGTTGAGTTGATTGATAAAGTCTCCTACCTGTGCTGCAAACTTCTCCCTCAAGTCTCTGTAGTAGTCCTTGGGCTTCATTCCGGGTTCGGGATGTGACACGCGGCTGATATAATTTCTCTCCGTCAGCACTATCGATGAGAATATCGCCTCTGCATTGTTCTTCAGATGACTAGGTCCATAAAGGGAAATCGCCACAGCCTCGGTCAACAGTTCCTCGCAGACCATGTGGATTCCTCGCTTCAGATTTCTTTTGTTTGCCATAAATAATTTCTCCTTCTTGGTTGATTTTGTTATATTCAGTAAGCAAAGATACGGAAAATTATCCAAGGCACAAAGGGAATGATACAAAAAAAATATTAAATAGATGAAATTAGGCCCTTTTCTTTGCTTTTTCTGACAAAAAATGCTTAATTTTGCGGCAATTTATGGTGAAAATGAATAATGAATTAATGAAATAATGAATTATTGCAGAATTTAATCATCTCATTTTAAATTAATAAAAAGTAATATGGAAAAAAGTGCATTGCAGTTGGCGAGAGCCGCTTATCAGCCCAAGTTGCCGAAGGCTCTTCAGGGTGCAGTCAAAGTCAAGGAAGGTCAGCCCACACAGAGCGTCGGTGACCAGGAAGAGATCAAGAAGTTGTTCCCCAACACCTATGGTATGCCTATCGTACAGTTTGAACCTGCCACAGAGGCCAATACCCAGAAGATGAACGTGGGTATAATCCTCAGCGGTGGCCAGGCTCCTGGTGGTCACAATGTTATCACAGGTCTCTTCGACCAAATCAAGAAGCTCAACCCCGAGAATCGTCTCTTCGGATTCATCCTCGGCCCTGGTGGTCTGGTTGACCATAATTATATGGAACTCACCAAGGAGATCATCGACGAGTATCGCAATACTGGTGGCTTCGACATGATCGGCTCCGGACGTACGAAGCTCGAGAAGGTAGACCAGTTCGAGAAGGGACTGGAGATTATCCGTCAGCTCGACATCAAGGCCATCGTCATCATTGGTGGCGACGACTCCAACACTAACGCCTGCGTGCTGGCTGAGTACTATGCCGCCAAGAACTACGGCGTACAGGTGATCGGCTGCCCGAAGACCATCGACGGCGACCTGAAGAACTCGCAGATTGAAACCTCCTTTGGTTTCGATACCGCCTGCAAGACCTATTCGGAGCTGATTGGCAATATCGAGCGTGACTGTAACTCTGCCCGCAAGTACTGGCACTTCATCAAGGTGATGGGTCGCTCGGCTTCTCATATCGCACTGGAGTGCGCCCTGCAGACCCAGCCCAACATCTGTCTCGTTTCGGAGGAGATCGAGGCCAAGGGCATGAGCCTCGACGATATCGTGGAGTACATTGCCAATGCTGTGTGCGTGCGTGCTGCTGACGGCAACAACTTCGGTACCGTCATCATCCCTGAGGGCGTAATCGAGTTCATCCCGGCCATCAAGAAGCTCATCGCTCAGCTCAACGACGTGCTTTCGATGCCTGAGGCCAAGAACCTCGACCGTCATGAGTCCATCGATTTCGTCAAGGCTCACCTGACAACCGAGAACCTTGCCGTGTTCAACTCCCTGCCCACTGGTGTGGCCCGTCAGCTGGCTCTCGACCGCGACCCCCACGGCAACGTGCAGGTATCGCTCATCGAGACCGAGAAGCTGCTCTCCACAATGGTGGCCCAGAAGCTCGAGAAGATGAAGAAGGTAGGCAAGTACTCTGGCAAGTTCTCTGCCCTGCACCATTTCTTCGGCTACGAGGGACGCTGCGCAGCCCCCTCCAACTTCGACGCCGATTACTGCTATGCCCTGGGTACATCGGCAGCTCAGCTGATTGCCAATGGCAAGACTGGCTACATGGCCATCGTGAAGAATACCACGGCTCCTGCCGAGCAGTGGATTGCTGGTGGTGTGCCCATCACGATGATGATGAACATGGAGCGTCGCAACGGCGAGATGAAGCCCGTGATCCGCAAGGCCCTCGTCGAGCTCGACGGTGCTCCCTTCAAGTGTTTCGCTGCACAGCGTGAGCGCTGGGCTAGAGAAACGGCCTACGTCTATCCCGGACCAATTCAGTACTGGGGACCCTCAGAGGTCTGCGACCAGCCCACCAAGACGCTGGCACTGGAACAGGGAAAGTAATATATGGCGAAGAACAGGACTGTAGTCCGCCGCAAGGGCATC
>DFGG01000143.1 GCA_002371695.1 bacterium UBA3756 | reverse complement strand
CGCGGGCCAGAAGGAGGTTATCGCCTTGCCACTCGAAGCCGTAGATGTTTTTGTAGGCCGTTTGTGCCCATTCCAGCCAGTCGCCGCTTGTTTCCGTATTCTCGCTGACTACTCGCAGTTTCCTGTCGAGTAGTCCTATCCGCTGACTGATGGGGATAGGCTCGCCCGTAGTGGCATCATAGCGGCTCACGAGATAGGGAGCCTCGCCGCAGGTCATCTCCATACGGGTGGCACGAACGTAATCCTTCCACGTCTTGCCTTCAGGAAATTCTATTTTGTCGGTGGTAGCCTGCCAGGTGTGGCATGACCGCTGGAGGGGATTTGAAATCCCCGACTCACGGGATGCGAATTTAAAATCCGCATCAACCTCTGTGTTGAATACATCCTTCCGTCCAAACCAAGCCTCGTCAACCAGGTTATTCTGGGCATTGCAGACCCACGAAGGGGTGAAAACCTCTGCCATATCCTTGGAGCGATCTACCTGTTCGGCCTTTGTCTTGAGCACACGAGGGCGGATGACCATCCCCCGTTGGCCTGTGATCAGTTCTGGCTTCATAGGAGCATGATAGTCGTATCCTCTTCCAAGCGCCTCATAGTCGTGAGTAGCCCAGAAGATATTCTGTCCTGTGGTATGGTCGCGCAGCAGTGTATCAAGCACCTCTGCTGACAATGCCAACAGGTCATCCTCCCTGATGTCTATCAACAGAGGACTCTTGTCTTTGTCTGGCATTCTTTGCGCTTATAGCTTTAGGACAATAAACACTTATCGGAATCTTTGGGCCTTCACGATGCAGGACCTCTACACACGAAAGAAGCGTGTCCGCTCCTTATCGAATGTAGAGGCCCTGAGAAAGCCCAGTAGAATGATAAGTGACGTCCACGCTATAAGCGCGAACATTCACAATTATCGTTATTCTACTTGGAGTAAGAAATTTCTCAGGTTTCTACATTCTCCTAATAACTGTTCATGTCGTTATTGTTTATACCCTCAAAAGTCGCACCGCCGCCGTCGCTTCGGCTTGCCGGGCTTCGTGGTCAGGGCGGGGTGGGGCAGCGTAGCCGCTGCTGCTCCCTCGGCCTGCCGGGCCTTCCGAGCGGTGTTCAGTGGGCAAAGGTAATAAGAAAAAATGAAACGGCAAAGGAAAAGGGCAAGTTTTCTTTTCGTGAAGCCTGCCCTTTTATTTCATTTGATCCTCTTTTTAAGTGCCTCTGGACTCATCCGCATGTCCCAGATGTCAGTGATGTAGACGGTGTCGGAGGCCTTTGCATAGTAGTGGATGATTTTAAAGCGCCCTAAGACTATACAGCTTCGATAGTCTTTCGACTTCTCTTTTAGAAGAGGCTCAGGTGTATAGGAAAGAGGATGAGCAGACAGGCGGTCGGCCATCGCTACACGTTCGTCCATCCACTTCTTTGAGGTTTTCTTACCATATTCCCAGAGAGCTTCTTTTACGTATTGGTAAAAGAGGCTATCGGCTTTCTTCGTCCACTTTACCTTAGCCATGGGAAACTCCGGTAGAGGTTTTCTCGTGATTCTTCTTCCGTCACCCAGTCGCTCATGTCGCCGGCCTCGGCGCGGTCGATAGCTGCATCAGCCTCGTCGATGCGGGCGTTGAGCTCTTCCATGGTGTACGGGCCGATGCCCGGGTCCCAGTCGTCAGGGATGCCGCAATCTTCATCTTCCTCCATCGGGTCATCGATGGTGGATACGTAACCGCTTCCCGTAGCAATATAGCCTCCGACCGGTTCGCTGGCCATGCCCACACTGTCCTCTTCTTCCTGGACGGGGTATCTCTTCTCGTCTTCCATATCTCTGAACTTTCTTTATCGATGGCAAAGTTACGAAGAATTCCTGAAACGGCAAAGGAAAAGGGCAAGTTTTCTTGGGGTCAGGGAGTTTAGTGGCACTAAACTATGAGTTTACCGTAACTAAACTATGAGTTTAGTGCCGGTAAACTCGGCGAGGGTAGGAGGGTGGGGCGGGGCTGACGGATAGAAATGTGAAGGATGTGAAGGATTGAAACACAACTTCTACTATAGAAATACATTTAGTCAGCAACTAAATCATTTCCATAAGACAAGTTAGTATTTTATCCTTCACATCCTTCACACTTTAGAGATTAGAAGGGCAGAACAGGCTCTTCGGGAGCAGGCGCTTCAGGCTTCTGTTCGTCGGTGGCGGCGGATATCTGGGCCTGAATCTGGTCGTATGGTATCTCGTAGACCTTGAAGAAATTGCCGCTGCGGTTGTGTATTTGCTGGAATCCGAGCTTCTTCATCACCGTGCCTACCTTCTTCGAGGAGAGACCGTAGCCGAGTCGGCCGCCATTGAGCCACTTGCAGATAGCTGCCGAGCTGAGCAGCTTGATGGGGTCGCCAGGTCGTGGCTTTCTGTAGTGGGTGCGGATGAGCTGTTCCTCGTCGCTCATCTGGCGGAAGGCTGCGTTCTGCTGTTCCACGCGCTGCTGGTCGGACAGGTCGAACCAGTACGGGAATCCCTGGCGGTAGTCGTGGTAGAGCTGGGCGTAGAGCTGGTCATAGTCGATGGTCCACTCCTGCGGTTTGCGGATGGAGCTGATGAGGAAGCAGAGCCATCGGCGGTTGCCGGTCTCGTCGACGAGGAAGTGCTGCTCGTTGCCCGTGGCACAGAGCGATGCCAGCTTGTGCTTCTGGTTGCGCTGCTTGCCGTAGGGACGGCGCTCGTTGATGGCGACGGCCGATGCCAGTGCCTTGAGCTCGGCGATGTCGGCAGGGTTGCTGATGTCCACCTCCTCGATTTCCACGAGAGCGTTCTCGGCGAGTGAGATCTTGTCGTCCTTCGAGCGGAAGCTGTTGTGCGGGTTCTCCCAGAAGTACTGGCGGAGGGGCTGTGGCAGCAGGTGGCGGAAGAAGGTGGTCTTGAAGATGCCCTGCGGGCCGATGAAGGTGAAGATCTCGTGGTTAGCCACATGGTCGTTCATCCATGCTGCGACGATTGCCACGAGCCACTTGTGGAATGCCCAGTGCAGGTATTGCTGTGCCTGCTGGAGTGACTGCCCTTCGAGAACGGGCTCCACGGTGACGTAGCTGGCGAGTTCTCCCACTCGGTCTTGCCCGTCCCAGGGTGCCAGGCTGAGGATGTAGTCGCGGATGGGGTGGAAGAGTGTGGCCGAGTCGCTCCAGATGACGTCGGTGACGTCGCTCTTGAGTGTGCGCTTGCCCGTGTCGGACTCTATCTGCTTGCGTATGGTGCAGATGACTCGGTTGTCCACTTCCGTCCACGGCTGACTGTCGTCAATGTGGTAGTAGGTGCGGTCGTTCACGTCGTTGTACTGCAGCTGCATGTGGCTCTTGAGCCACTGTCCGATGTCAGCGAGCGATGCCAGTGCGTTCTTCTTCCTGCGTCCGGGTTGGCTGAGTTTCCACGTGCCGTGCTCGTCGGTCTTCTTGTAGCAGGAGCGGATGGTGGCCTCGCGCTGCTTGGCGTCGTAGGCGCTCCACTCCTGTGAAGCCCACTGGAGCAGTTCGTCGAGGGCGACACCGTAGCGGTTGAAGAGGAATGCGGCGTGCATCACGTAGTCGTGGTGATGATGGGACTCGAACTGTAGGTGGCGCTTGGCGAGCTGCTGCTGGATGCGCTGCCAGGCGGGCTCTACGCCCTCGCTGAAGGAGCCTGTGGCATACTCCTTGCGGGGCTTGCCGGGTTCGGTGTCGGGCGAGAAGTTGGCCTGGAGGATTTCCTCGTCGGTGATGATGAAGGGCTCTGCCTCCGGGTTGACATAGACCTGCGGGTCGTGAGCCAGTCCTGAGAGGGCGTTGAAGAAGCCGCACTGGCCGTCGAACTCGCTGCCTACAAGCTTGGCATAGTGGCTGTTACCCTTCAGGAAGGCAGCGGGCCAGGATGCGTCGTCGACAGGGTCGCCGTCGTTTTCACGACGGTAGTTGTAGATGATGCGCAGGCCCTCGCCGCCTACTGTGCGGTAGGCCAGCAGGGTGTGCGGGTCGCTGGTGACGAGACTGAAGGCCTGTTCGACGTCGTCCAGATGGTCGAGGTCGCAGAGGGCACGTGCGGTGAAGCCTGTCACGTTCAGCTGGTTGTGCCCGTTGCCGTCGAAGAGTACGGCTACGGAGAAGGCCGGTATAGTCTTCTGCTTCACCTGCTCGTCGGCAGTCTTCTTGCCCACGGCCTTCTTCACCTGCTGGTAGGTCTGGGTCTTGGTACTGACGTCGTTGTCGTACTTAATGAGTCTGACAATCTCGTCGAGGTTGACCTGTGCGCTCTTGAAGCTGCTCAGGTTCTGAAAGAGGTTGAAAAGGATTGGTGCCTTTTCGGTAGATGATGTTGCCATCTTTTTATACCTTTTATGAAAATGATGTCTCGCACTCAGCCCCCATAGACGATTTCAGGAGCTGTGGGCACCCGTGCTCAGGTGTTGTTCCCGGATGGTAATTACAGTGCAAATATAATTAGGGTGTGTCAGTCAACTGTGCTGACACACCCTCAGATTTTGGGTGACACACCCCCTGCACACCCATAAAAGGGGCTATTATTTAAGATTTTTTATACTCCGTATGTCTTTTCAATGTCATCAATGATGTCGCTAATAGCATTTGTGAGATTGGCCTCTTCACCATTAACATCCTTCTTACAGCAATTATTCAGATATGCGATGAGATTCTTTGCAGCCTGAATAATGGCATCAGTGAATTTCTTTTCTCTCTGCATTTTGACAATTTTGTTGATGCGCGGTCTGATTGTTTCTCGCTTTTCTGCTTTATCGTCTCCGGTCATGTGGCATATAAAGACGGCAAGTTGGCTTTGATTCAATTCATTATTAGTGATATCCCATTTTAAAACAGATGTGAAGAATATGATACGCTCATCAATCCCTAATTCTATCGCGGCTTCAAGAACCACATCTTTATATAGGGTCTCTTCTGATTGTTCTACGGCGGTTACAATTGAGTTTTGTAATTCCTCTATTTTTTTATCCTTTGCAGCAAGATCGGATTTCATTTGAGTTATCTTTTCATCCTTCTTCTGGATATCAGACATGAGAGTTTCGATTTTCTGCTCTACCTCCTTTGACAGGCCTGCTTGTTTATCATCCATCTCCGCTTCAGTATCCTCGCCAGTAGTGTAGTCGTATTCGTCAAAAGGCAGTTCTGCATCAATCCACTTTTTTACGGATTCTATCTGCTCCTTGATAATATGATAATCTGTCTCTTTTAGGGAGAGAGACTCAATTCGCTTGATGGCAGCAGAAAAATGGTTGGATTTAACAGACCGCATCATGACGTATGAACAGATGATGATATACTGTGTTCCAAAAAAATGTGGGAATCCACTATCTGAGTCTAATTGCAGCATAATGCGACTGATGTAGGTTTCTGGATGGGATAGGGCAGCAAGCGTCCGAACAATTATTTTGGCGTTATGCCACGTTTCAGCATAGTCAAGTATCAGGTCTTCACGTTTCCAATTGTCCTCGTAGAATTCAAAGAATTCACGGAAGAGCTTTTCTTCATTGAATTCTTGGAATAGCTTGTCCAGTTCTGCTCGGCTTAATTGCTCAAGTCGAAACATTACCTTTTGTCTCTTCTGGCGTTGTTCTTCCTCGTAACTTGAATAAATTTTCGTAAGACTAATGACAAAGTCAATCTTGCTGTTGATATTATTTAAGTGTGTTTTCCCATAGATCCCCATGACGGGTATTAGAAGGTTAAAAACACCATCTTGAAACACCTTCTCATCGTGATGACGGAAATATAAGAGGATATATACTTTTGTTAATGTAATATGACTGTACCTTATGGATCCATTGTAAAAATTGGTATTGGATGTTACTTCTTTTATAACACTGTTTACTGCCATTAGGTCCTTCTCTATCCTTCTACACATTTCAATTGTAGAATTCCAAAATGGTATTTGGTTGGAATTATGGTAGGAAAGATAATCAATATTCTTAATGACATGCTGGTAGAGGGCATCTAAAACTGGTTTGTTGAGGAATTCTTCGTTATCCATGCTTGTTATTAATTGATTTAAGTCGTTTATTCTTTTTTTTGCAAAATTAATTAGAATAGATGAGATTGCCAAGTGCATCAAGAAAAAAATCGTCCAAAACAAGAATCTTTAGCAATTTTTAATATAGAAAAGTTGTCGAATCGCTTGAAAAACTCAATTTATTTTCGTATCTTTGCCGCAAATTAGAGGAGGTCATGAAATCTACAAATGAATACATCGACATCATCAGAGGCCACTCGCAGGAACTGCGCGAACGGTTCGGTATTACGTCAATGCGTCTTTTCGGTTCTGTCGCCAGGGGAGAACAGCATGATGGAAGCGACGTAGACCTGTTTGTGACGATGCCGCCGAAGTTTTATAATCTGGTACTTGCCGCCCAGTATCTTGAAGAATTACTCGGTTGCAGGGTAGACCTAATAAGTGACCATGAAAACTTACGTCCTTTTTTTCGTCAACAGATAGAGAAAGATGGCATCAATATCTATACAGCAGCTTAGAGTCATAGAAGACACACTCCTCCAAATTCGTGATTCAATCCACAATCTTGAAACGTGGAACGATTCTTACGTAGATCTTAAGGAAATGCTCTCGTCGCCAGATGGGGTTAAGACGCTTACTGCTGATTGCATGTTAATAGAAGCGATAGGGGAAGGCATAAGAAAAATAGACGAGAAGACACAGCAGCAATTGCTTCCATCACGTCCAGAAATACCTTGGCGTGCTGTTATGGGCATGCGCAACCGCATTGCCCATGGGTATTTTGACATTAACTATAACATGGTCTGGGATGTGGTCAAAAACGACATATCCGCCCTTCGTGACGCCATTGACTATTTTATTGAGCATCTTTATGAGATTGTTCTTATTGATGATAATGTATGATCATCAATATCTGATGCCCTTCTCATTCCTAACAAAACTGGCCAGGGTGGGGGTCCAGTCCTCATTGTCGTGGGGGCAGAGGGTGCGGATGCCGAGGGACTGGGCTACCTCGCAGTTGCGGGGGCTGTCGTCGATGAAGAGGGTTTCGGCGGCTGAGGACTGCTGCCCCTGGAGCATGGTGCGGAAGATGTCGGGCGAAGGCTTCATCTGGCGGCACTCGTAGCTCAGGTAGAGATGGTCGAAATAATGGCTGATGGCATGGCCCCGGCCGTCGAACTCAGGACTGCAGGCCCATTGCATCATGTAGGGATTGGTGTTCGACAGAAGGCAGACTTTATAACCCTCGTTGCGCAGTCGGAGAAGCATGTCGAGATTGCGTTGCGGTACATTTTCTACATAGCCGTGCCAGGCCCAGGAACATTCTTCGGAAGAAATTTCGCGACCGATCAGTTCGCTGAGTGCCATGCGGAACTGCTCGGCACTGATGTCGCCGCGCTCCAGGTCGCCAAAGATGCCGTGCTGGCAGAAAGCATCGAGATGACTGCGAGCATCGCGCAATCCAATCTGCTCGAATCGCCTGACGGCTGATTCGTAGCTCAGGGCGATGACAACGCCGCCCAGGTCGAAAGCAATGTTATTTATCATATCGCGTGCAAAGATACGAATAATTTCAGGATTGCGCAAGGTTTCGGGGGATTTTACTTTGTTTTATCCCTATCGGATTAGAATCGGCATTATGATAAATAGGCAATACGGATTAGATAGGAAGGGAATTAAGATGAACTATCTATCGTACGGTCATGTGGAAGCAACCTTGCTTGACTTCATATTTGATGAAGCAGCGATTCTGCTGGCGGAAATCACGAAGCACTTCGGAGAGCACCCATTTGAGCGTGTCGTTGCGAACCTGACGACGACGAGGCCCGTCAGGATCCTCGACTGTACGGTAACGATTGTAGCAGATATCAAATGTGGTGCCGTAGAGATGGCAGGAATTCTCCGTGGCATTGCCGTTGCGCCGGCGCAGCTTAACGACATCCTCCTGAGAGCGCAGCACGCTGGTGACAATCATCTGATGCAGAGGCACACCCTTGACATAGAGCGAATCGTAGAACGCCTGGCCGATATCCTGGAGCAAAACGGCTGCACGCGGCACCAGATACGGTATGCTGGAATACAGCGGATCGACGTGATAATACGGATTGGAGCCAATATAGACCAGTTCACGCTTGCGCATCTCGGCATCCTCGCGGTTCTTGACGGGAGGCACGCCCCATTGCTGGGCAGCAGCCAACTGTACACTGTTGGTGTCGGGAAAGGCTTCGGCATAGCTGGGGACACTGAGGATGCGGTGAGGCTCAGATTGAGGATTGAACATTCTTGCGTCCCGTTGGTAGCAAGCGTCCTTCAGCCGAGCGGAATATTGAACATTTTTTGTGCTGTCACTGAGCGTAGGTTCAGATGAGGTTTTACGGGGTTCTGCCACCGAGGGGAAAGTCCACCGGATAAGTGCAAGGATGAGGACCACGGCAGCAAAGTAGCGCAAATATTGATTTTTTGTAAGTTTCATCGATAATTTTCTCATTTCGGGCGCAAAGTTACGAAGATTTTTTGTAATTTTGCAGGCAAATTAGAAAATTGTATCGAGATTGATAGAGAAGCATCTTGTTTTAGAGGATATTGACCCCGTGGTATTCTACGGAGTCAGCAATGCGAACCTTCACATCATCCGTTCGCTCTACCCCAAGCTGCGCATCGTGGCCCGTGACAATGTGATCCGCGTGCTGGGCGACGAGGAGCAGATGGCGTCCTTCGAGGAGAGTGTGGAGAGTCTGCGCCAGCACGTGCTGCGATTCAACGCTCTGAAGGAGGAAGACATACTCGACATCATCCGCGGGCACCGTACGAAGGACGTGCCTGAAGGTGTGGTGGTCTACTCGATGTCAGGCCGCCCCATTAAGGCCCGTACGAAGAACCAGCAGCGGCTCATCGAGGCCTATGAGCAGCACGACATGGTGTTCGCCGTGGGACCTGCCGGAACGGGAAAGACCTACCTCTCGATAGCCCTAGCCGTGAAGGCGCTCAAGGAGAAGACGGCCAAGAAGATCATCCTCTCGCGCCCTGCCGTGGAAGCCGGTGAGAAGCTGGGATTCCTGCCCGGTGACATGAAGGACAAGATAGACCCCTATCTGCAGCCCCTGTACGACGCTCTGGAGGACATGCTGCCCCAGGTGAAGCTGCAGGACATGATGGAGAAGCACGTCATCCAGATAGCTCCGCTGGCCTTTATGCGAGGTCGCACGCTGAGTGACGCGGTGGTGATACTCGACGAGGCACAGAACACCACGCCGGCACAGATACGCATGTTCCTCACCCGTATGGGATGGAACACGAAGATGATCATCACGGGCGACATGACACAGATAGACCTACCCCACTCCCAGAAGTCGGGACTGATAGAGGCCCTGCATATATTAAATAATGTGGAGGGTATCGGTGTGGTCAACCTCGACCGGAGCGACATCGTGCGCCACAAGCTGGTGACGCGCATCGTGAATGCCTACGAGGCCTTTGACAAAGAGCACCAGACGAAGACGGAAGATAAATAAAAACAATATAAAGACAATGAAAGCATTAACAAACACGGAGTTCCAGTTTGAGGGACAAAAGAGTGTGTACCACGGAAAGGTACGCGATGTGTACAATCTTAACGACGATCTGCTGGTGATGGTGGCCACCGACCGCATCTCAGCCTTCGACGTGGTGCTGCCCAAGGGCATACCCTTCAAGGGTCAGGTGCTCAACCAGATAGCAGCCAAGTTTCTGGATGCCACTACAGACATCTGTCCGAACTGGAAGCTGGCCACCCCCGACCCGATGGTGACCATCGGTCTGAAGTGCGAGGGCTTCCGCGTGGAGATGATCATCCGCTCGATACTGACCGGCTCTGCCTGGCGCGAGTATAAGAACGGCTGCCGCGAGCTCTGCGGCGTGCGTCTGCCCGACGGCATGAAGGAGAACGAGCGATTCCCCGAGCCCATCATCACCCCGACCACCAAGGCCGACGAGGGGCACGACATGAACATCTCGAAGGAGGAAATCATCGCACAGGGCCTGGTATCGGCAGAAGATTATGCCGTGATGGAGCAATATACCCGCAAGATTTTCAAGCGCGGACAAGACATCGCCCAGAAGCGCGGACTGATACTGGTAGACACCAAGTATGAGTTTGGCAAGCGCGACGGCAAGGTGTACCTCATTGACGAAATCCACACCCCCGACTCCAGCCGCTACTTCTATGCCGACGGCTATGAGGAGAAACTGGCCAAGGGCGAGCCGCAGCGCCAGCTCTCGAAGGAGTTCGTGCGCCAGTGGCTCATCGAGCACAACTTCATGAACGAGCCCGGTCAGGTGATGCCGGAAATCACCGATGCGTATGCCAACAGCGTAAGCGACCGTTACATCGAGCTCTACGAGCAGATCGTGGGAGAACGCTTCGAGCGTGAGACGAGCGATGAGGACATCGCCCAGCGTATCGAGAACAACGTGAAGAGCTGGCTCAACGCCTTCAAGAGCAAATAAACCGGAAGAGGAAATGTACGGGCAGGAACAAATCAACCCCTACCACGAGGGTGAGAAGGCTAAGCAGGTGGAACAGATGTTCGACAACATCGCCCCCACCTACGACAAGCTGAACCACCGGCTGTCGTGGGACATCGACCGAGGCTGGCGGCGCAAGGCCATCTTGCAACTGGCTCCCCACAAGCCCCAGGACCTGCTCGACATAGCCACCGGCACAGGCGACTTTGCCATCCTGGCTGCAGAGATGCTACATCCGAAGCGGCTCATCGGCTCAGACATCAGCGAGGGTATGATGGAGATAGGACGGCAGAAGGTGAAGGAGCGCGGACTCGACAGCATCATCACCTTTGAGCGTCAGGACTGTCTGGCACTCTCCTACCCCGATGAGCAGTTCGACGCAGTGACGGCAGCCTTCGGCATCCGCAACTTCGCCGACCTCGACCAGGGACTGCGAGAGATGCAGCGCGTGCTGAGAAAGGGGGGACACCTGAGCATCGTGGAACTGACCACACCCGTCAGTTTCCCCATGAAGCAACTGTTCAAGATCTACTCCCACACAGTGCTGCCCATCTACGGGAGACTGATATCCCGCGATGCCAGCGCCTACAGCTATCTGACCCGCACCATCGAGGCCTTCCCCCAAGGCGAGCGGATGGTAGAGATACTCACCAGGGCAGGCTTCAGCCAGGCCCGGTTCAAGCGGCTCACGTTCGGCATCTGCACGATGTACCTTGCAACGAAATAATATTACCATAAATCAAAGATCTGAAGATGGACAAGTACGGACTAATCGGCTATCCCTTGGGGCATTCGTTCTCTATCAACTACTTCAACCAGAAGTTTGCTGATGAGGGGATCAATGCCAAGTATGAGAACTTTGAGATTCCAAGCATCGACATGCTCACAGAGATTCTCGACCGCAACCCCAACTTGCGGGGACTGAACGTGACTATCCCCTACAAGGAGAAAGTGATCAACTTCCTCGACTCCATCAGTCCTGAAGCCAGGGCCATCGGAGCTGTCAACGTGATACGCGTCACTCACGAGGGAGGACGTCCGCACCTGAAGGGCTTCAACTCCGACGTGATCGGATTCACTCAGAGTATAGAACCTATGATCGACCCCAAATGGCACAAGAAAGCGCTCATACTGGGCACGGGAGGTGCCTCGAAGGCCATCAGCTACGGACTGAAGTCGCTCGGACTGGAGTATGTCTACGTCAGCCGCTACGAGCGTCCGGGCACCATCCAATACGAGCGTATCACACCGGAGGTCGTGAAGGAATACAATGTGATCGTCAACTGTACCCCCGTGGGCATGTATCCCCATACGGAGGAATGTCCTCCCCTGCCCTACGAGGCCATGGACCACCACACCATCCTCTACGACCTGATCTATAACCCCGACCAGACACTCTTCATGCAGAAGGGAGCCGAACACGGGGCCGAGGTGAAAAACGGACTTGAGATGCTACTCCTGCAGGCCTTTGCCTCGTGGGAATTCTGGAACGGAAAAGACAAGTGAATATGGACAACAGATATATGATGAGAGGCGTGAGTGCAGCGAAGGAAGACGTGCACAACGCCATCAAGAACATCGACAAGGGCATCTTCCCGCAGGCTTTCTGCAAGATTATCCCCGACATACTGGGCGGCGACCCTGAGTACTGCAACATCATGCATGCCGACGGAGCCGGCACCAAGTCGAGCCTGGCCTACATGTACTGGAAGGAGACGGGCGACCTCAGTGTATGGAAAGGTATAGCTCAGGATGCTATCGTGATGAACACCGACGACCTGCTTTGTGTGGGTGCCGTCGACAATATCCTCGTGTCGAGCACTATCGGACGAAACAAGATGCTCGTGCCCGGCGAAGTCATCTCGGCCATCATCAACGGAACCGACGAGCTGTTGGCAGAACTGCGCGAGATGGGTATCGGCATCTGGCCGACAGGCGGTGAGACAGCCGACGTGGGCGACCTGGTGCGCACCATCATCGTAGACTCCACCGTCACCTGCCGCATGAAGCGCTCTGACGTGATCGACAATGCCAATATCCGTCCGGGCGACGTGATCGTGGGTCTTTCCTCGACAGGACAGGCCACCTATGAGAAGCGCTATAACGGAGGTATGGGATCGAACGGACTGACCTCAGCCCGCCATGACGTATTTGCCAAGTATCTGGCAGGGAAATATCCCGAGAGCTACGACCATGCCGTGCCTGATGAACTCGTATATAGCGGGAAGTATCAACTGACGGATGCTGTCGAAGGCTCTCCTGTGGATGCAGGACAGCTGGTGCTCTCCCCTACCCGCACCTATGCACCAGTCATCAAGCGGTTGCTCGATGCACTGCGTCCGGAGATTCATGGTATGGTGCACTGCACGGGCGGGGCCCAGACCAAGGTGCTCCACTTCGTCAGCGACAACTGCCGCGTGGTGAAGGACAATATGTTCCCCGTTCCCCCACTCTTCAAGGCCATCCACGACTGTTCGGGCACCGACTGGCGAGAGATGTACCAGGTGTTCAACATGGGGCACAGAATGGAGATATATGTTCGTCCGGAAGTGGCAGATCAGGTGATTCAGATATCCAAGTCATTCAACATCGACGCCCAGATAATCGGACACATCGAGGAGGGAAATAAAAGCCTGACTATCAAGAGTGAATATGGCACGTTCGACTATTAAAACGCTCCTGATAGTCGCTATGCTGCCTCTCGCAGGATGCTCTACCTTCGTGGAGGACTGGGTGAGTCCGGCGGTGGCCACCAACCTGCAAGGAGGCTTGCAGAATGCACAGACCAACCATCAGCGCAACAAGGGCGATGACAAGAAGCTCTCCAAGGAGCGCGAGAAGTTAAAACAGCAAGGCAAGTGCCCCGTCTGCTCAGGCATGGGCAAGTCGCCAGACGGTCTCTACACCTGTGATGCCTGCAAGGGTACAGGGAAATATAGTGAATAGTGATTAGTGAATAGTTAATATATGGCAGAAACAACAAACAGCATACTGCAGAAGCTCGACGGTCTGGAGGCACGCTTTGAGGAGGTATCGACCCTGATCACCGACCCCAATGTGATAGCCGACCAGCAGCGATTCGTAAAACTGACCAAGGAGTACAAGGACCTGGGCGACATCATGGATGCCCGCAAGCGTTACATCGCCTGTCTGAACGGTATCAAGGAGGCTAAGGATATCCTGGCCAACGAGGACGATCCCGAGATGAAGGAGATGGCGCGCGAAGAACTGGCCACCAACGAGGCCCTCCAGCCGAAACTCGAGGAGGAAATCAAGATTGCCCTGATACCGAAGGATCCCGAGGATGCCAAGAATGTGCAGATGGAGATACGTGCCGGTACGGGTGGCGACGAGGCGTGCCTCTTTGCCGGTGACCTGTTCAAGATGTACAAGAGCTACTGCGACTCGAAGGGCTGGAGCCTCTCCATCACCAGTGTCTCTGA
>DFGG01000083.1:10971-15049 GCA_002371695.1 bacterium UBA3756 | reverse complement strand
AGGTGACGGGCGGTGCGACTGGTGCCCTCGTATACCTGAATGACAGCGCGGAAGAGTTCCTTGATGCCAGTGCCCTGCTTGAAGGAGGTCGGCACCATCGGCATGCCGAAGAGGGTGGAGAGGGTCTCGATGTCGACCTTGTCGCCGCGGTGCTCAAACTCGTCGTACATGTTGAGGGCTCCTACCATGCGCAGGTCCATATCCACGAGCTGGGTGGTGAGGTAGAGGTTGCGCTCCAGGTTGGAGGCGTCGATGACGTTGATGACCACATCGGGCATCTTGTCGGTGAGGTGCTGACGTACATAGAGCTCCTCGGGGGAGTAGCAGGAGAGGGAGTAGGTGCCGGGGAGGTCGGTGAGCTGGAACTCGTAGCCAAACATGGTGGCATGGGCCTCGGTGGCATCGACGGTGACGCCGGAGTAGTTGCCCACGCGGGCATGGGCGCCGCTGGCGTAATTGAAGAGTGATGTCTTGCCGCAGTTGGGGTTGCCCACGAGTGCCACGCGGATGACTCGGCGCTCACGGAGGGCTTCGTGCTGTATGTAGTCGTCGTGGTGGACGCTGCTGTCGGCGGTCATGTCAAAGTGTGTCATCTCGATGGGGGTGTCCATGGATACCACTTCAATCATGTCGGCCTCCTGATGGCGCAGCGACACTTCGTAGCCCATCAGCTTGTATTTCACGGGGTCTTGCAGGGGTGCATTGAGCAGCACGTCCACCTCTTTACCGCGTACGAATCCCATCTCGATGATGCGCTTGCGGAATCCGCCGTGGCCCAGCACTTTTACTATGATGCCTTTCTCGCCTGTCTTTAGTTCGGATAGTTTCATGATCTTCTGATTTTGCTGCAAAGGTACTAAAAAATACTTGCAACTGGGTTGCATCGCCCGATACGCAGCTAAAAATACCTACAAATGATGATGGTATGATGCTCAGTGGAAATAGGGATTGTAGCGCAATTCCTCACCGATAGTGGTCTGTGGGCCGTGTCCGGGGTAGATGACGGTCTCAGGGGGGAGCTTGGCGACGACATCGCGGAGGGAGGTCATCATCTGCTGGTAGGAGCCCCGCTCGAAATCGGTACGTCCGATGCTCATGCGGAAAAGGGTGTCGCCACTGAAAGCCGTCTGTTCTGCTTCGCAATAGAAAATGATGCCACCAGGGGTATGGCCTGGGGTATGGAGGATGGTCAGGCGGTGGGTGCCGAAGGTGATGACGTCGCTTTCAGAGAGGTAGCGCCCCACGGGAGGCACGTCGAGACTGAGCCTGACACCGAGAATTTCGCTGACATGTCGCTCCATATCCTCCAGCAGGAAGGCTTCTTCGGCGTGGGCCTCGGGCTTGAGGCCGAATTCACGGTAGATGGCCCCGTTGCCCAGGCAGTGGTCGAAATGGCCGTGGGTACAGAGCAGGTGACGAGGCGTGAGCTGACGGTCGCGGATGTAACTGATGATGGCTTGGCTCTCTTCAGGATAGTAGGCTCCGCAGTCGATGATGACGCACTCGCGGGTGTCGTCGCTCACCACGTAGCAGTTCTCGGAGAGCATGTTGCATTCGAATCGTTTGATATTGAGCATTTCTGGAATTCGGGGTTATACGGGTAGATAGATGACGTGTTTGCCCTGAAACCACTCTTCGCTGAAGATAGTGCTGATATCGGTGGTCTGCACAATTTTGCGAAAAGGTTGCAGTTCGGCTTGCAGGTCGCCTCCCTTGAGGCAGATGATGCCGTTGGGCAGGGCGTTGTGCTGCTGCCTGGAGATGTTCTTGCGCATGAGCTTGAACAAGTCGGGTAGGGGCATGACGGCACGACTGACAATAAAATCGTAGGTGCCGCGCTCCTCCTCGCCGCGCAGGTGGACGGGCTGGCAGTTGGCAAGGCCGATGGCGCTGCACACCTCCTGGGCCACTCGTATCTTCTTGCCCGTGCCGTCGATGAGCCTGAACTGGCAGTCGGGAAACATGATGGCCAGGGGGATGCCGGGGAATCCGCCGCCTGTACCGAAGTCGAGAATCGTAGTGCCGGGACGGAAACTGACGGTCTTGGCAATGGCCAGCGAGTGGAGCACGTGGTGCTCGTAGAGGTGGTCAATGTCTTTGCGCGAGATGACGTTGATCTTTTCGTTCCAGTCGCGATAGAGGGCGTCGAGGGCCTCGAACTGCTGGCGCTGGGTGTCGCTGATGTCTGGGAAATACTTGCTGATGAGTTCCATTTAGAAGAAGGAGTTCTTGAGGATGTCGTCGATGGCGGTATAGGCGATGGTCAGTTCGGTGCATCCTGCTGCATAGGGCGCAATCTCGTAGGGGTTGTAGATGAATGTGATGGTGTCGTCGCCGAGTACGAAGTTCTCGGAGGGGAACATGTCCATCGAGTAGAGAAAGCCCTTGTCGTGGAGCTCGTTGAGGTCTTTGGCAGCGGTTTTCTCGAGCAAGACCTTCAGAAGCACCTCGTTGAGCTTGTGCTCATAGCCGGGGGCGAAGACATCGGAGAGGAAGAGCTGACGGCCTGTGGCCGGGTCGAAATTCATCGTCAGGTGCTGGTTGATGCCGTGGGCACCTCCCTCGTAGTAGTCGAGGTTGACATGATAGACGGATACGCCCTTGTGGCCAGGGGTGACATCTGTGGTGATGATGTAGTGGTATTCGTACCAGGAGCGCTTGGTTGTGTCGGCACGGTCTTGGTTGTAGAGGGGCAGGAAATTCTTCTTGTAGTTCGACGTGTAGAGAACAGCAAAGGAGTCTGCAGCCTGTTTCATGTCCAGTCCCTCCATGTCGAGCAGGCGCCGTTGGATGGTCTTGTTCACAATCTCAGCACGATGGCTGTTTTCGTCGGTGGCATAGTCGAGCTCCAAATGGACGCGGCAGCTGGGAGAGTTGTCATCGTTGGAGAGCACCACGATCTTGTCGGCCTCTACTTTATTGAAATGTATGCTGTCTTCACTGCTTGAAGCACAGCTTGCCAGTAGGGCTAAGCCCCACGAAAGAAGAAGTAACTTTTTCATATGCAGGAAATGACATATCTTAATTATTTATCGGCAAAATTACACTTAATTTGGGAATTAAGCAAATTTCTCGAAGAAAAAGCGTAATTTTGCACCCAAAATCATAGATGATATGCAGAAAAACAGACTTAAAGCTGCTCTCTTCGACCTCGACGGCGTGGTGTTCGACACCGAGTCGCAGTACTCTGTATTCTGGGGAGAACAGTGTCGCAAATACCATCCGGAGCATCCGGGACTGGAGCATGAAATCAAGGGCTCGACGCTGACGCAGATCTACGACCGCTGGTTTAGTGGCGACCTGCAGCAGGAACAGGCTGTCGTCACCGAACGGCTGAACGCATTTGAGGCGCAGATGAGATTCGAATATATCGAAGGGTTTGAAAAGTTGATTGCCGACCTGCATGCCCACGGGGTGAAGACAGCAGTGGTGACCAGCTCGAACCTGCCCAAGATGGAGAGCGTGTATCGCCGTCAGCCTGGTTTCAAAACCCTGTTCGACGCTATTCTCACTTCGGAGGATTTTGAGCGCAGTAAGCCTGATCCTGACTGTTATTTGAAGGCTGCTCAACGGTTTGGATTTCAGAATGTTGAGTGTGTTGTGTTCGAGGATAGCATCAATGGTCTCCGCTCGGGTAGGGCGGCAGGCATGAAGGTGGTCGGGCTGACCACCACTAATCCTCAAGAGCGTGTGGCAGAATGGTCGGACATACAGATTGCCGACTATCGAGACACGACGTTTGAAACCATAAACGCACTGTTATGAATACTCAGAGTACACCAGTACATATCCGGTTGTGGCACCATGACTTCTGGCGTATGGCGCTGGCCAATCTGTTGCTGACGATGGCCGTGTATGTGCTGATACCTGTGCTGCCAGAATGGCTGCTCAGCAATCAGGGCCTGACACTCCAAGAGACGGGACTGGCCATGGGTGCCTTTGGTGCAGGCTTGTTTCTGCTAGGTGGTTTCACCAGCTATCTGGTGGAGCGTTATCGTCGCAATATAGCCTGTGTGTGGGCTATACTGCTGATGACGGCTTCGCTGGGCTTCCTGCTCTATTTGGACTCGCAACGGGC
>DFGG01000083.1:3389-10906 GCA_002371695.1 bacterium UBA3756 | reverse complement strand
GTGTTTGCCGGACTGCCGCTGATCTTGCTGCAGCGACTGTCGCTCGGTGCTTCGTTTGGCGTGGCACAGATGATACTGTCGAGCACACTCATCATCGACACCAGCGAGTCGTTTCAACGAACGGAGGCCAACCACTCGGCATCGTGGTTTTCGCGTTTCGCCCTGTCTCTGGGCCCGATGGCAGGCATCCTGGTGGCGCAGTATACTGACTTCTCAACGGTCGTCCTGGCGGCCATGGGTTGTGCATTGGTTTCGGTGGTACTGATCCTATTGGTGCATTTCCCTTTCAGGGCTCCTCGTGAGGATGTGCCTCTGGTGGGGCTCGACCGTTTCCTGATGCCTCGTAGCTGGCCCCTGTTTGTCAATTTGCTGTTGATAACAATCGTGGCAGGCATGCTCATGGCGACAAGGCTCTCAGAACAGTTCTATGCGATGATGATGGCCGGCTTCCTGCTGGCGCTGCTGGCACAGCGCTTCGTGTTCCGCGATGCAGAACTGAAGAGCGAGGTGGTGACGGGACTGGTGCTGATGGGTGCAGCCCTGCTGATGATGCTCACGCGCCAGCAGTCGATTGTCAATTTCGCCTCGCCACTGTTTGTGGGCTTGGGGCTGGGAATTATAGGCTCACGCTTTCTACTATTCTTCATCAAACTGAGTCGTCACTGCCAGCGAGGCACGTCGCAGAGTACCTTTATGCTGGGATGGGAGAGCGGCATCGCTATTGGCGTCGGACTGGGATATGGTCTGCTGGAAGGCGATACGACTCAGGTGATGCAGGTGTCATTGGCACTGACGGTTGCGGCCCTACTCATGTACAACTTCCTGACCCACGACTGGTTTCTGAAGCATAAGAATCGTTGAACTTATATGCCGCATAAAGTCGCGTAGGGACAATTCGTGCAGCGCTGACGGTCGTCAGTGGGTACGAAACTGACTTCAGGGTCGAATATCTCGGTAATCACACCGTTGAGAAGTTCCATGAATCTTTCTGAGACTGATGCAATATCAATGACAGGTTCCTTGCCCAGACAGAGGGTGGGGTCATAGTCGTCGGTGCCTGCGTGCTGGATGAACAATAGCGCAGGACTGACGGGCGTATCTCCTGACGAAAGGCGTACGATGTGGCTGTAGAGGAAGGTCTGCAGGTAATAGTCGCTATGATCCTTGAGACTCTCCTGGGCGAAGATGGCGTCGACATCGGGGATGGCTTTCAGTCGCTTGCTTCCCGTTTTGTAGTCGATGACACGGATGCGCTGGTGTCCATCTGGCGTCGTGATGCTGTCAAGACGGTCGATGAATCCTCCGATTGTTGAGTTGACGGTAGACGCTTTGCTGTTTACAGTGATGTCCATCGTGACGCGCCTCTCGAGGCCCAGGATAGTGAAAGGAGCCAGTCGACGGTCTATCTCGAGCAGCTGGCGCAGGTACTTGATGATGACCTCGCGATTGATGAGTTGCAGGCCATCGAAGGCCGGCAGGGGACGAGCTGGGTCCTTGATTTGGAAGAGTTCCTGCTTGAAGGCTTCATCGACGGCTCGCTCGATGTCTACCTGTGTCTTGAGCAGTTCGTCGATATCTGTCGCAAGGATGCGCTGGCTGTGCTGCATCAGACGCTGGTAGATGAGTTGGGCTGCCAGATGGAAAATGTTGCCGAAGACGCGGTTGTCGATGATATCCTCCTCATTGTCGTCTGACTCGCTGATGCCACTGACATAGTGGTAGAAGAACTGCAGTTGGCAGCGTAAATAACGGTTGATGGCCGTAGGGCTGATGCCTCCTGCTTCCTTGGCAAATCGCTGTTGGAGCACGCTGCACACCTGTGGCGTCTTCATGATGGGCTGCGGATCGTGGATTGTTGGCTTCTGTCCTGCCTGCAAGGTGAGCTGGCGGATGGGCTGACCTTTCTCGACCATCATCTGGAGCATAAAGCGCGACATCTCGCCCGTCTGACCGTCCTCGGTGGAGTTGTTGTAGACAATCGTGATGTCATCAGCTCGCTGCAGCAGACGGTGGAAGTAGTAGGCATAGATGGCCACCTTGTGGTCGATGGTAGTCAGTCCGTAGGCTTTGCGTATGCTATAGGGGATAAACGAGGTGTCGCTGACGCTCTTTGGCAGGTAGCCCTCATTGCAGGAGAGTAGTAGCAGATGGTTGAAATCGAGATTGCGGGTCTCGAGGACGCCCATCATCTGTATGCCCTCTACCGGTTCTCCGTGGAAGGGGATACTGGTGGTATTGACGATCTGTGTGACTAGTCTCTGCAGGGTGATGACATCTACGCAGAGGTCTCCGGCAGCAGTGAGGTCGGCCAGCCGGTTCAGCACCGTGTACATCTGGAAGATACTCTCGGCTGTGAGTGGAGAGTCGACGGGATTGGTGCTGTCGACGGTTGTGGCAATATGCCGTACGAGCGACAGAAGCCATCGCAGGAGTCGGAGGTTGAAGTCTGCCGACTCATTACCAAGAGCAGGGAATAGCAATGCCAGTCCATCGTCGATGGCCAGATGCTCCACCTTGGGGTAGTAGTCCTTCTGCGTGTTGAGTTGGTCGTATACCTCTCGGAATTTCTCTGAGATATACTGTGCGTAAGGATGGCGCAGCACGTGGTTGATGTAGCGCAGGCGGTAGCACTGCCGTTGGGTATCATAGCCGTTGGCTTCCTGGCTAATGAGCAGATTGACCATCGCTGCAATCGGTGTCTGTGCGAGAGGGTATCCTGTGGTGATGTTCATCTTCTCCACTTCCTCCGGCAGACTGTGTATGGCCGTCTGTAGCAGGTCCTCATTGCAGAGTACGATGGCAGTTTGGCGTCCAGACTGTAGGCGTTCGTCCTTTTGGAGCCATGTGCTGATGTATCGGGCCTGGATGTTCTCAGTGGGTGCCGCGATGAAGGTGATGTCCTTCTGTTTGGCGAAATTGTGATAGATGGCCCTGTCGGTATTGTCGAGCTCGTTGGGGAAGTCGCTGAGATACTGGGCGATGTAGTGGCCTGCCTCGTTCTTGCCGAGATAGTAGTCGTCGAAATCCCAGTAGAATCGGGCCTTGCCCTCGTGCTTCATGCGGAGGAAGAGGTCCTGTTCTACCTTCTGCAGGAGGTTGAAGCCGACGAATATATAAGTTTCATATTCAAATTCGATGTCTTGCAGTTCTGCCACCTCGCGGTAGAGGGCTCCCTCGTAGGCCAGCCCTTGGTCGGCGAGTCGTTGGTTGAAGGCATGATAGATATCGCCTATATGACTCCACAGCTGTAAGAATCGCCGCTTAAGTTCTGTATTATGTTCTTCATTAAAGTTGCTGAAGAAGTGTCTAAGTATATCTTTTTGTTCTTGAGATAGATATGATATATCGTCGAGCTCATGGATGTCGCGAAGATTAGCAAACACTCGGTCTGCGGGAGCCATGTTCTTGTCTACGTCGTCGAAGTCGGATAGCAGCAACTGTCCCCACCCATAGAAATGGTCGAGCGTCTCGTCGATTCCCGTACATTCGATGAAAGCCTTATGGAGGTCACTAACCAGTTTGATTGGGTCGGCCACGAGTCGCTGGCTATAGTTGCGGAAGAGTTCACTGATGGTAATATAGTGGGGGCTCCAAAGAGGCTGTTCTGTCTTGCGCGCAAGATATTCGTTGAGGAAGAGTGAGGCGCGTTTGTTGGGAAAGACGACGGCTAGTCGGGAGAGGTTGCTTCCGTACTTGGCGAGCATGTCGTCGGCTATATATTCCAGGAAACTTTTCATTTGAGATGGTTTTACATGTTGACGGTTTCGATACTATTGCTGTACACATACCATAGATAGCCGGATATATTCTGATGTCCCATTGAGGCCAGCAGTTGCATATACCTGCGTACCTGATTCTGATATTCGGGTTTGGGAGAACCGAACTTGAAGTCGACTACTATCCACACGTTGCCATCCGTCATCACGCGGTCTGGTCGATGCTCCCTGACCTGTCCATCTTCGACGGTTAGGATGGTGCACTCGTTGAAGAGTGTCCAACGTTTGGTGAACCACTCGGCGACCTTGGGATTTTCGAGACGTTTACGCAGCATGGCCGAGAGCTTTTCGGGGGTGATGTTGTCGTCGTAGAGCACACCTTCCATCTGGAGTCGTTGCAGGGCGCCGTCAATATCGTCAGTATTGCGTATGGTCGAGAATATCTGATGGAGAATGCAGCCTGCCTGAATATAGTTACGGCGCTGCCTCTCGTCGTCGCTGTCAGTAGCAACGAAGTCTCTGCTGCGGTTGCTCTGACGGAACGATACCTTGGCAGGGAAGACCTCAATATTGATGCTGGTAGAGATGCTTTCTTTCAGGAAAGGGTTAGAGGTAGATATGGAATTTTGGGATTGTCTGGAATTCCCAGGGAAGAGGCCGAAGGAGAAGCTGATTGGCGACTGTTCTTCCTCCAGGCCTGTGAGCGTGGATTCTGTCAGGTCATCAGTTATGAGGGGCAGGCTCTGCTCGATCAGCAGCGAACGACTGTTCTTGGCATTCCGCCTGCCAATGACGAAGAGGCTCCGACTGGCACGGGTGAAGGCTACGTAGAGTAGATTGAGGTTGTCTACTACATTCTGCAGATGTTCGTGCTGATAGTCGGATTCGTAGATGGTGCCTATCAGTTGTTTCTGACTATAGTCGATTGGGGCTATGGGGAGCTCGTTGAAAGGAGGCTCGCTGGGAATACACCACAGCAGATTGCCATATTTCTCCAGTTGCCAGTCGCAGAAGGGGATGATGACGTGGTCGAACTCCAGGCCCTTCGACTTGTGGATGGAGATGAGGCGTATGCCGTTGATCTCATCGCTTTGGATGGTCTTGCTGCAAAGCGTCTCCTCCCATTCAACAAGGAAAGCATCGATGTCGGTGGCATTGTCGCAGATGTACGTCTGCAGCTGGTCGTAGAAAGCACAGACGTAGGCGCTTTGTCCGTCGAGTCTGCCCAGTTGAAAGATGTCGTAGAGTCTTTCTACGAGTTCGTAGAGTGGCAAGGTGAGTAATTCGTTGAAGTGCTTGGTGAAATCCTCTGGCAATAGTTCGTCGAGATCGATGTTTGAAAGGAGCATTTCTTCGTCGGAGGTTTTTGTCGCTATTATCTGCCGTTGGTATATCTTGACGATGTTGGCCTTAGCCAGACAGTCGTCGGGGTGGGTGAGCAGATGCAGTGCCTGTACGATGAGGCAGACGGCGAGTGAAGCGTCGAGTCGGAATGCTTCATCGGAGACAATTCTTACTTCTGGAAGATGTTGGATAAAGTACTCTGCAATCAGAGGGATGAAGCGGTTGGAGCGCACGAGAATGGCCATTTCGTTGGGGGAAATCCCTTTACCCATCAGACTACTAACGCTATTGACTATCCCCTGGAGAACCTGTTCCTGATAGTTGTCGGCAGGCAGGAGAGTGATGCTGACATAGCCATTTGCTCCCCGATTGTTGGGTATGGTCTGTTCCACATCGTTATAGGCTCGTTGCAGTTGTTCTGCTTCAGGGTAATCTTTCAGGGCGTCATACTCTAGTTGTGCGGCTTTACTGAAGAAAGCATTATTGAATTGGATGATATTACGCTCAGAGCGGTAGTTGGTGTCGAGGGTCCGGATGTCCAGTTGATGTTCTGGGGAAGGGAATTGGCTCTGGATGTCGTTCAGTAGCCTCCAGTCGCCAGAGCGCCAGCGGTAGATGCTCTGCTTGACATCGCCCACGATGAGATTCTCGGCATCCTCGTGGCTCATCGCCTCGGAGAGCAATACCTTGAAGTTCTGCCACTGCACGGTGGAGGTGTCTTGAAATTCGTCGATCATTACGTGCTCAAGCTGCGTACCTATCTTCTCGAAGATAAATGGCGAATCGCTCCCGTCGATGAGGGCATGAAGCAGTTGTTGAGTATCGCTGAGTAGGAAACGGTTGGCTTCTTCGTTCAGTTGGCGCACCTTTTTTTCAATGCTACCCAGCAGTCGGAGTTGGCTCAGATGTCGTAGGGTGAGATCAGCCGACTTGAAGAGCTTCCATTGCCGAGGGCGCTCTTCAAGGGCATATCTGAGGATGTCGCCAAGTGTCGTGTCTGCCAGGCTATAGATTAGTTCGCGGCGCGGATGTGTCTTCTTGCACCACTTCTCGGGTATACCGATAGAGTCTGTGACGCGTTTGCCGACAATGCTCTCGTCGAAGATGCCTTCCCGCATTTTGAGGAAGAAACTGCACAAGCCGCTGCGGCCATAGGCGAAATCGTCGATAGTCAGGCCTTCGCCGTCGAGTGCATCGAAGAAGGACTCTGCAATCTCCTTCATCCGTTGCTCGGCTGTCTGTCGTATTTCCTTAAGACATGTTGTGTAGTTGTCGAAGAAGCTTGTATCTGACATCTTTTGGTCGAGGGCCTTGTTCACGTTCTTATACTCATCCTTGAAGATGGTACGGCCAAAACCTTTAATCTGTCCGATGACGTTCCACGCCTTGTCGTCGGAGATGTTCTGCATAATGTACTGAAGCAGCCATTGCAGGATAATATTGTTGCTGTCGAGTTCTTCGATGAGTTGGTCAACAGCCAGTTCCTCCACCTGAGTGTCATTAAGCCCTATGCGCAGATTGGCTGTCAGGTCCAGTTCTCGAGCCAGGTTGCGCAGCACTCTTTGGAAGAAGGTATCGATGGTCTCCACCCTGAAGTAGTTGTAATTGTGGAGCAGGTTTGTCAGTGCGATGCCTGCACGTTCACTGACAAAGTTCTCCGATTGTCCCGTCTTCTGGCAGATGACCTCCATGTAGTTGTGCGAATCTGGTAGCTTCTTCCAGATACCGTATAGTTGGCTGAGGATACGCATCTTCATCTCCTCGGTGGCCTTGTTGGTGAAGGTGACAGCGAGGATGTTTCTATAACTCTGAGGATTCATCACCACGAGCTTGATGTATTCGGTGGCCAGAGTGAATGTCTTACCGCTTCCTGCGCTGGCCTTGTATATTGTCAGGGGTTTTACCATCGTCTGAAAAGTTCGAAATCAAATTTGAAGCCTATTCGCTGGAAGTGTGTGCCGCTGAAGCCTGCGAAGGCTCCCACGGAAAGATAGCGGTTTGTGAAACCGTAGCCCAGTTCATAGTAGGGTCTGGAGTCTTGCATGAGTACGGCATTGACATAAAAGCGCTCCTTCTCTATATACTTGCCTAGGTAGGGTGTCCAGGTGGCAATCAGTAGGGGGGATTCATAGGATACGTTGGCACGCACGTAGTAGTCCGACTCATTGAAGGCATCGTCGTCAAGCAGCTGGAAGTCGCCGCTCCAGTTGTCATCCCATCCGCTGGGAAGGTTGGTCTTGCGGAAATTCTCGTAGTCGAGGAAGTAATTTTCGTATTTGTGAGAGTAGAATCCGGCACCAGCCCTCATGTTCAGAAGCCTTAGACCTGGAATATGATGCTTCCATTGCGCGTCGAACTCCCATCTCTCATAGGCGATGTTCGACTTCATGAAACCGGTGAAACTACGTTCCCAGTCGATACAGAAGAGGGGGCCGCTTTTCCATGGTTGGAAATTGA
>DFGG01000083.1:0-3329 GCA_002371695.1 bacterium UBA3756 | reverse complement strand
CCAATCATCGGGGCGAAAGTGCGGTAGTAGGTTGGCAGATTGAATTTGCGCATCACATCCTTGTCGACGGCCTCGCGGTCGTGCATCACGAAACCTGCCTCTACATCGACTCTCTCCAGTGTCATGATGTTGTTGAATACGCGCAGATAGGTGTCGTTGAACTTCGTTAGTCCGTCGTCCACAAACTTGATGGTGTCCCTGTTCAGTTCACGAATAGCATTCTGGATAGTGGCATTACCTATGCGGTTTCCATTGGCGAATATAATTTCCGCATAGCCGTTGCGCTTGGGATTGTAGACGATACGCAGCGGACAGCTGAAATAGAATTGCTTGATCTTGAAGTTATAACCTAGTTTGGGATCAAGGGTGATGTAACGGTGGGGGGAGAAAATGTATTGGAAACCGAACTGCAATTTGTATGAGAGTCCATGGCTGTCGCTGTAGCTCACGTATAGTGGGTTGATGAGCGGCGAGATGGAGAAGTAGAGCTGTTCTGATTCCGACTCGATGGGCGTCACCAGCGTAGCACCGATGGTGTCCCAGAATATCTTCTTTAGTATGTTGGGCTTTTGCTCTACGGTATCAACGGCTACGGTGTCGGCTTGGTGCTCAGCATCGTAAATGTCGTATATCTGTTTGTCTGCCTGCGGCAATGGGACAGGGCGTAGGGAGTCCATCAGCTCTCGGCTTGAGATGTGCTGGATGCTGTCAGGCAATGGTGGACAGTTGAAGTTGGCTGTTACGAGTGTGGATATCCTGTTGCCCATGAACTTGAAGGTGGCTGCAGTGGTGCATTGGCTGGGAGAAGGCAAAGGCCATTCCTCGGGACTTTGTTTCAGTTCCGTGCGGAAGGATATCATATCGTATTCGCCGTTCAGGACGGTCCTTATGATGTGACCATTGGACGTGTTCACAATGGCGTAGCCGTTGAGCAGCTGCGTATTGTAGAGCTTTGGCTTGAAGTCGAGTCGCGTGGTGCTGTCCGTCTGCTGACTCTGCTTATACTTGTAGTACCTTCGGTTGTACTTGTTGAAGGGTGAGAGGATGTGGCCGTTGCTGAGTGCTGCGTCATACACGTTGAGCATCGTCAGGTCAAGTAGTGTAGGCATTGCATTGCGGTTGTGTTGGATAGTGCCCGAGAGTAGCTGACGGTTCACCTGGAACTGGTGTCCGTTCATAAAGGTCACATCGTTATATGACTCTCTTATGTATTGCCTGGCATCCTTCGCCATCACATACATGGTGGGAATCAGCCAGAGGGTGGGGTTGCGGCGTTCCACATTGAAGTGGACTCTCATATAGACATTATCCCTCACGCTGTCAGGATTGTTGGGGTGCGCTTCATTGAACTCATATATACGGTTCAAGATCAAGGAGTCTTTCTTCACCTTGGCCATAACAATGCTGGGCATACTTCCCGTGAGTATGCCCAGCACAATGAGGTTTATGAGTGTTTTGCATTTCACCGCCCCAAAATTACAAATAAAAATTGGAGCGACAAAACTTTATCCCAAATATTTCATCAGAATTTTAGCATTACCGCTGTCGCGCAACTTGGCAATGCTCTTTTCACGTATCTGTCGCACACGCTCACGGGTCAGTCCGAGCTGGTCGCCAATCTCTTCGAGACCTTTCTCATGACAACCGATGCCGAAGCACTCGCGGATAATAGTAATCTCGCGCTCCTTGAGTACCTTGTTGAGTACGGTGTTCAGCTCCTGAGCCATCGACTCGTGGTCTACCTGACGGTCTGTGCGGGAATCATCGCCACTGGCCATTACGTCGAGCATGCAGTTGTCCTCGCCATCCTGGAATGGGGCGTCGATGCTCACATGATGACTGTCGGCCTGCATGCTCTGGCCAATCTTATCCTCGTCGATGTTGGTAGCCTCGCTCAGCTCCGACACGCTCGGGTGGCGCTGATGCTCCTGCTCAAATTTGTTAATTTCGTGATTGATTTTGTTCAGTGAACCCACCTGATTGAGGGGCAGGCGAACGATACGGCTCTGCTCGGCGATGGCCTGCAGAATGCTCTGGCGAATCCACCATACAGCGTATGAGATGAACTTGAAGCCGCGTGTCTCATCAAATTTCTGAGCGGCTTTAATCAGACCGATATTTCCTTCGTCGATCAGGTCGGTGAGGGTCAGACCCTGATGCTGATATTGCTTGGCTACCGAAACCACGAATCTCAGATTTGCCGTCACCAGCTTGTCCTTGGCGCGCTCGCCTTCGGGACCACCCTTTCGGATCTTCTGGGCTAGTTCGATTTCTTCATCAATGGAAATAAGTGGTGCACGACCGATTTCTACGAGATACTTGTCAAGCGCCTCGCTCGAACGGTTCGTAATACTCTTCTGAATCTTAAGTTGTCTCATCCTGTTTGTCTTAAAAACGTCTTAACTTATTGATTTTCAATTCAATATAATGAAATATGCCTCTAAAGCGGTGCAAAGTTACGAAAAATTTCAATACGTTGTTCAAAAATTAACAATTATTTTAATTTTTTCTTTTAGGTATTGTCCTGTGAGACTCTCTTTGCATTGCACCACTTCTTCTGGTGTTCCTGCCACCACGAGGTTGCCTCCGCGGTCGCCCCCGTCGGGGCCCAGATCAATCACGTAATCGGCACTTTTGATGATTTCCATGTTGTGCTCTATGATTAGGATGGTGTGTCCTCTGCTGATGAGTGCATTGAAGGAGTCCATCAGTCGTCGGATGTCGTGGAAATGGAGCCCGGTAGTCGGCTCGTCGAAGATGAATAGTGTGGGCTCCTGCTTCTCCTGTCCGATGAAATAGGCCAGTTTCACACGCTGGTTCTCACCTCCGGAGAGTGTCGAAGAGTTCTGGCCAAGCTTGATGTAGCCCAGTCCTACGTCCTCTAACGTTTTTAATCGCTGGACGATTGTTTGGTTGAGTTTGTATTTTCCCTTCTTGTCTTCTGAATTGTCGTCGAAGAAGGCAATGGCTTCCGAAATAGTCATATTCAGCACGTCGTCGATGTTTTTGCCGTTATATCTGACATCGAGTATGTCGTGCTTGAAACGGTGTCCATGACAGGCCTCGCACTCCAGCACTAAATCAGCCATAAACTGCATTTCTACCGTGATGACGCCTGCACCCTTGCATTCCTCACAGCGTCCGCCATCGGCATTGAAGGAAAAATACTGCGAAGAGAATCCCATCTGCTGTGCCAACGGTTGTTCGGCGTAGAGGTCACGGATGGCTTCGTAAGCCTTGACGTAGGTTGCTGGATTAGAACGCGTAGACTTTCCTATAGGGTTCTGGTCGACGAACTCCACACGTCTGATGGCATCAGTGTCGCCTTC
>DFGG01000087.1:18322-21450 GCA_002371695.1 bacterium UBA3756 | reverse complement strand
ACAGCTACAAGCAGGCTGTCAAGACCCGTAGCGCCGATGCAGTCAGACAGACGGTTGTAACCCTGCGCCTGAAACCAGGCGCACAGCCCGCCGACGTGGCCAGTCGCGTGGAGGCACTGGGAGCCGACGTAAAGGTGACGCTGGGCAATCAGATGACGGTGGCCCTGACGGGTGACATCCTGGAGCAGGTGGCCCGCACGGAGGGTGTAGATATCGTGGAGATGCTGAGCAAGCCCGCACCTCGTACAGACAATTCGCGCATCGTGACACAGGCAGACAAGGTGCTCAGTGGCACGGGTGAGAAGCTGCCACAAGCCTATACGGGTGAAGGCGTGATCATCGGCCTTATCGACAAAGGCTACGACTTCACCCATCCTGCCTTCAAGGATGCTGACGGAAAGTTGCGCATCAAGTCGGTCTATCTGCCAGGCTATATCCTGAAAGCTGGCAAGAAGGCCGTCATTGACGGCAAGGAGGTTGAAGGCACCCTCTTCGACACGCCGGAGGAGATACTCGACACGCTGAAGCTGATCGACCATTACGGCACCCACGGCACCCACTGCCTCTCGATAGCTGCGGGCAGCGAGGTGAAAGGGGTAGAGGGACTCTCTGGCAAGCCCCTCGGCGGCATGGCACCCAAGGCCGACATCATCCTTTCTAACAGCGGCACCAACAAAGCCATGGAGGACAAATACGGAGATAAAGCTGCTGTCAGCATGGCGGAATCGCTGGCATTCAAGTGGATCTCGGAGTATGGCAAGGCTCAGAACAAACCCGTAGTGCTGAGCTGGAGCGAAAACTCCCACTACGGACTCCACGACGGCACGAGTGCCACGGCACAGACCGTCAGGAACTTCTGCGGCGAGGGTAACATCGCCGTCATCTGCGCCAGCAACGAGGGCGGTGACTCCATGCACGTCCATAAGAATCTCAACGCCGGAGAAACCCTCAAGCTGATGATAAAAAGCACGGAGGTGGGAGCCGAGAGTTTCACCTTCTTCCTGACGAAGAAGCCCGTGAGGATGCGCATCGGTGTCTACGACATCGTCGAGAAGAAAGAGGTATATCTCTCTGAAGCTCTGTCATCGGACGACAACGTCGATTTCTCCATCGACATGTCCGACAAACCTGCAAGTAGCCTGAGTCCAGCGCAGGAGACGCTGCACGAAGAACTCTCGAAGTATTTCGCCGGCGGACTCAGCATAATGCTCTCATCCGGCAAGGGGAAAGACCCTCAGGGCAACGATCGACAGTATGTAGAGGCTATCCTCATTACCGAGCAGAAGGCGATGAAATCCGTCAGCAACAGGCTCGTCATCCACTTCACCCCCGAAGAGGCCACGGAGACCTTCTCTTGGGTAGATTATACAAGCTATGACAAAGCAGTGGGCTATACCGAGGGAACCGCCAGCGTATCGATGGGCGATTGCAGCACGTCGGGTGAAGCCGTCACCGTTGGAGCATGGGCTGCCAGCAACCGACTGAAGTTTAGCCAGCAATCGGACAAAATACTGACAGACAGGAGTTACACGGTGGGCGACATCGCCTACTTCTCCAGCTACGGCACCGACTATGCTGGCCACAGAATACCCGACGTGGCGGCACCGGGTGTTTACGTCAATGCGGCTCTCAACTCGCTGCTGTCGGCTAAGGAGGTGGAAGGGGAGATTATCTCGACATCGATGCCTTTCGGCAACCAGTTCGTGGGACAGAATGCCGACAGGATATATTACTGGAGATTCGCCTCTGGCACGTCAATGGCCACGCCTATCGTTGCCGGCATCGTAGCCCTCTGGGTACAGGCCGCCAAGGACAAGGGCAAGACACTGACAAATGCTGACGTGAAGGACATCATCCTGCACAGCAGCGACACCGACGAGGGCACTGCCAAGGCTCCGCACCGCTTCGGTGCCGGCAAGATCAATGCCTACAGGGGCTTGCTCTATGTGCTCGACCTCTCCACTGGCATCGAGGGACTCAGCCAGCAGCAGCCAGAGAACGTCAGCTTCCGCGTAGAGAACGGACAACTCATCGCTGAGGGTGCTGAAGATGGTACTGCCGTGACGCTCTATAACCTCTCGGGCACTATCGTCAGCCGGACGGCGGTTCATGCTGGCCGAATCAGTCTCGACGGACTGCGGAAGGGAGTCTATGCCGTTCAGCTCGGAAAGCTGGGCTCAACCCTAATCCGACTCTAAGGGGAAAAGGGGCTCTGCCCCCAAAAACTGTTGAGTGATAGCACTTCCTCCTACGGACGGCTCTCGCCTTCGATGTACTGTGAGAGCAGCAGGTGCTCACCGTCCCATACCACGTAGGTGAAATGGGTGATCCAGTCGCCGAGGATGATCATGCGAGCTTTCTTGGTGAGCTGTAGGTCCACCTCGATGTGTCGGTGGCCATAGATGAAGTAGTCCACGTTGGAGTGGTACTGTATGTATTTCTTCGTGAAGAGCACCAGGTGTTCTCGGTTCTCTCCCATGTAGGGAGGCTCTTCGTTGTTGGGGCGCTTCAGGCGTGAGTGCTTGGCCCAGTTGAGGCCGAACCACATGCCCCAGCGGGGATGGAGTGCTGAGAAGGCCCACTGGCAGACGCGGTTGTGGAAGATGCTCTTGATGAGTTTGAAACTCTTGTTGGGGTCTCCCAGTCCGTCGCCGTGAGCCAGGAAGAATATCTTGCCGTAGATCTCTGTCGTTTCCGGCTTCTTGTGCAGGATGACGCCACACTCCTTCTCCAGATATTCGTAGGCCCAGATGTCGTGGTTGCCCGTGAAGTAGTGTACCTCCACGCCCATGTCGGTCAGTTCCGATAGCTTTCCCAGGAATCGGGTGAAGCCCTTCGGCACTACGTAGCGATATTCATACCAGAAGTCGAACATGTCGCCCAGCAGATAGATAGCCGCAGCCTTCTCCTTGATGCTGTCGAGGAAACGCACCAGTCTGCGTTCCTGCATCCTCTGATGCGGGATGGCCAGCGACCCCAAGTGTGCGTCGGATAGGAAATAGACGTTCTTCATCTGCTCAATCAAATCCTAATTCGACTCTTGCTTCTTCGCTCATCATCGACTGGTCCCAGGCGGGTTCGAACACCAGGTTGACGTTTGCTCCCTTGATGCCGTCGACACTCTCCAC
>DFGG01000087.1:6518-18261 GCA_002371695.1 bacterium UBA3756 | reverse complement strand
TTCGTGCGTACATCTTCTAATATAAAGTCAGCAGCAGGACAGTTGGGGGCCGTAAATGTCATATCCAGCTCTACCGTCGAGTCTTCATGCACGTCAATCTTGTAGATCATTCCCAGGTCGTAGATGTTCACGGGTATCTCTGGGTCGTAGACCGTCTTCAGCACGTCCACGATGCGCTCCTCTAATTGTGTCTTCTCTTCTTGTGTCATAGCGTAAAATGCTTATTCAGCCACAAAGGTAATCAATATTCTTCAAACGGCAAAGGAAATCGACAAAAAAGTAATTTTTTTTGAATGTGTGGGGCATCAGCATCTGCCTTGTTCGTGGAAGGAGTAGTAATGGCCGTCGGTGACAATGACGTGGTCCATGAAGAGGATGCGCATCAGTTCGCAAGCCCTTTTGATGGCTGTGGTCAGTTCAGAGTCGGCTCTGCTTGGCGTAAGACTGCCCGAAGGGTGATTGTGACAGACGGCCAATATGGTGGTATTGACCAGGACTGCTTCTCGCATGATGATGCGGATGTCGACAGCTGTTTCGGTAATGCCGCCATGTGAGATGCGCACCTTCCGGATGAGGCGATAGTCCTGGTTCATGAGCAGCAACCAGAACTCCTCGACGTCAAGGTCCTGCATCACAGGGTGCATGTGGTTGTAGATATGGGTAGCCGAGATCAGCTTGGGCCGTTCCTCTGGACTCTCTGCTTGTCGGCGCTTGCCTAATTCACAGGCAGCCAGGATGGTGATGGCCTTGGCCTCGCCGATGCCATTATATCGGCAGAGGTCGCGGATGGTCATCTTACCAAGTGTATTCAGGTTGTTGTTGCAGTCGGAAAGGAGGCGTTTCATCAGGTCGACGGCACTCTCCCTGGAGGAGCCGGAGCCAATGAGGATGGCCAGCAGTTCTGCGTTTGTCAGTGCCTCTGTACCGAGGTCTGCCATTCTTTCACGTGGGCGGTCTTCTCTCGCCCATTTGCTAATTGTAAGTTTTTCCATATTGTCAGATTTAAGTTTGTTGTTTTTCTATTTGTAGAATGTCTTTTCGAAGGCTTGGAATTCATCTTGTCTGAGTATACATCGTTTCCACCACGATTCGATGAAGCCTAAGCCATAACCCGTGAGTTGGACGAAGGCAGCAGGGACAGACAGCAGGCCAACGTGGAGACTGTGGTTGCGGATGCTGGAATCGACAAAGATGAGCAGGGCATAGAGGGCGAGGGGGAGGAGCGACAGTCGGCAAATGAGCTGGCCTTGAAGCTTTACTTCAGGCGTGCCGAAACTGCTGAGCATCAGGCCACAGACGAATGCCAGCACGAGGAGAATGACGCCAAGTGTAAAGACGGTGGGAAGCAGGTGGACGAGTTTGAGTGTGCCAGGGTGACGCTTGGCGAGGTTGATGCGGGCAATGCCGCTGTTGTAGACTTGGCGGAAGAATTTCCGGAAGTCGGTGCGGCGCTTATGCCATACCCATGCCTCCGGGAACAGTTGTGTAGGGTAGCCAGCCTCCACGATGCGGTAGGAGAAGTCGATGTCCTCGCCGAAGCGCATTTTGGAAAAACCACCCAGATGAAGATAGACGTCGCGACGGATGCCCATGTTGAAAGAACGTGGATAAAACTTGTCGAGCTTGGCTTTCCCCCCTCGGATGCCCCCTGTGGTGAAGAATGAAGTCATCGAATAGCTGATGGCTTTCTGGACGGGAGTGAACGAGGGGTGGGCAGCATCGGGTCCGCCAAATGCAGCGAACTGTGGGTCGATGCTCCTTTCTATGCTCTCCAGGTAGCTTTCGGGCAGCACCACGTCGGAGTCGAGAATGAGAAGCCACTGACCTCTGGCGCGCTCGGCACCGTAGTTGCGGCTCTGCCCGGGCCCGCTGTTGGGCTTCTTGAAATACTGTACATCAAGTCTGTCGGTATACTTGTCGACCACAGCCTTGCAGTCGCGCTGAGAACCGTCTTCGACGATGAGAACCTCGAAATCGTCTTTCACCGTCTGCCGGCAAAGACTCTCTAATAGTTCGTCGACCTCGTCAGGGCGATTGAATACAGGTACGATGATGGAGTATTTCATAGTTTAAAAAGAATTGTATTGGCGGCATGTGCCGCCAATACAAGTATGATATTATTCTTTCACGCGGTTCAGATAGCTGCCGTCGCGAGTGTCAACCTGAATGAGGTCGCCCTCGTTGATGAAGAGGGGAACACGCACTTCGACGCCGGTCTCCAGTGTGGCGGGCTTCAGGGTGTTGGTGGCAGTGTCGCCCTTGATGCCGGGCTCAGAGTGGATGACGCGCAGATTGGTCTTCACGGGCATCTCGGCGTAGAGGATGGTACCGTCGGTAGTATCGCTGACCACTTCCACGATATCGCTTTCCTTCATAAACTCATGACCAATCACGAGTTCATTGTCGATGGGAATCTGCTCAAAAGTCTCCTGGTTCATGAAGATACGACCTGACTGATCCTCGTAGAGATACTGATAGGGACGACGCTCGATGATGACGTCCTCGAGTTTTTCACCGATGTTGAAGCGGCGCTCAAGCACGCGGCCGTCGCTGACGTTCTTCACCTTGATAATCATGATTGTGTTACCCTTACCTGGCTTTCTGTGCTGGAAATCGATGCACACCCAAATGCTACCGTCCATGCGGATGGCGGTACCTTTCTTAATGTCTTGTGAATTAATCATATAACCTATAAAATATTGTTTTTATATCGTTTTCGGGTGCAAAGGTACGAAATAATTATGAATTATGGATTATGAATTATGAATTTTTCCCAAAAAACTTGTGTAATTCGAAATAAATGCGTAATTTTGCAGCCCAAAATGACAATAATAACAAAAATAAAGTAAGAATAAAGCAATGAAGAGAACATTTCAGCCGCACAATCGCCGTCGCGTCAACAAGCACGGCTTCCGCGAGAGAATGGCCACCAAGAATGGTCGCCGAGTACTGGCTGCACGTCGCGCCAAGGGTCGTAAGAAGTTAACTGTTTCAGACGAGAATCACGGAAAGTAATCTATCGTTTTGAATAAAAACAGGTTAAAATAGAAAGAAGTAGAGTAAATCTTTGCTTCTTTCTGTTTTTTTTGCTACCTTTGCGTCCGAATCCCCACCAAGGGGTGAAGAAAGAGATGAAGACAAAGGAATTCTTCGGCAAGTTTTTCAATGGCTATCTGCTGGGCAACCTGCTGGCAATGGCCGTTGTCATCGTTCTGCTCTGTCTCGGAGTGAAGTACGGTCTGGAGTGGTATACCCACCATGGCGAGGGCATCAAGGTGCCCAAGTTGGAGGGCATGCTCTACGGGGATGCGCGTACACTGATATTGGAAGACGGGCTGAACATTGTGGTGGCTGATTCAGGCTACAACAAGAAGCTACCCGCTAACTGCATCCTGGCCCAGAATCCGGGAGAGGGCACGCTGGTGAAGTCGGGGCACACTGTCTACGTGACGGTGAACTCGCCCTCGTCGCCTGCATTCCCCATTCCTGACTTGGTTGACAATAGCAGCTATCGTGAGGCTGAGGCCAAACTGATGGCTATAGGCTTCAAGTTGCTGCCTCCAAAGATGGTGTCAGGAGAAAAAGACTGGGTGTACGGTATACTGAGTCGTGGCCGTCGGGTGAGTACTGGCGACATGGTATCCATCGAGACGCCACTGACGCTGATGATTGGCAGTGGTGAATATGATAGCGAGGACGTAGACCTGGATTACATTGAACCCGAATACCGAGAGGTACCCGACGAACCCAGCAACCTGGACGGCACCGTTCCAAGCGGCTTTGGTGTCATCGGCGAGGAAGATGATTTTGAAGAGGTAACAGCACCGTGAGAGATCCGATGGAAGACATAGATCTGGAAGACGACGAACTGTTGGAGCCTATTGGCGATGAATCCGACGGTGAACTCTACGAGCATTTCCGGATAGAAGTGGATAAGGGACAGGTGCCTGTCCGCATAGACAAGTTCCTGGCGGAGCATCAGCCCCATTCCAGTCGTAACCGTATCCAGAAGGCTGCCGATGCAGGCTTCATCCACGTCAACGGATCACCTGTTAAAAGTAATTATAAGGTACGCGCGGGAGACATTGTCACATTGATGCTCGACCGTCCGCACTACGATACGACTATCGAGCCGGAGGATATCCCCCTGGAAGTAATCTATGAAGACGATGACTTGATGGTGATCAACAAACCGGCGGGAATGGTGGTGCATCCAGGGTGTGGCAATTTCAACGGTACACTTGTCAATGCCATTGCCTGGCATCTGAAAGACTTGGATTCGTACGACCCCAATGACCCGGAGGTAGGCCTGGTGCATCGTATCGACAAGGACACCAGCGGCCTGCTGGTAGTGGCGAAGACCCCCGATGCCAAGACGTCGCTGGGCAAACAGTTCTTCAACAAGACCACTCATCGTAGTTACAATGCCCTGGTATGGGGTAACTTTGTGGAAGACGAAGGAAGGATAGAGGGCAACATCGGTCGTGACCCAAAGGATCGTCTCAGGATGGAAGTCTTCCCGCCAGACTCCGAAACGGGTAAACCAGCCGTGACACATTACAAGGTGTTGGAACGCTATGGCTATGTGACACTCGTGGAATGTATCTTGGAAACAGGGCGTACCCATCAGATCAGGGCTCACATGAAGCACATCGGTCATCCGTTGTTTGCCGACGAGCGCTATGGAGGTTGCGAGATACGGCGAGGAGAGCGCACGGCCAGTTACAAGGCTTATATCCAGAACTGTTTCAAACTATGTCCCAGACAGGTGTTGCATGCCAAAACCTTAGGCTTCGTCCATCCCACGACGGGACAGCAGATGGACTTCACCTCGGAGTGGCCAGAGGATATGGCTGTATTGATAGATAAATGGAGAAACTATATAAAATATAAAGAATATGCAGAATAAGAGAACAATTGCCATCGTATGTGGTGGCGACTCTTCGGAACACGACGTATCGCTGCGCTCCGGACAGGGATTATACTCCTTCTTCGACAAGGAGCGTTATAATGTGTATATCGTGGACATCAAAGGGCTTGACTGGCACGTGGAGCTGCACGATGGCACAACGGCCAAGATAGACCGCAACGATTTCTCGTTCCAGGAGGATGGGAAGAAGCGTACTTTCGACTATGTCTACATCACCATTCACGGCACTCCTGGCGAAAATGGTATCTTGCAAGGCTATTTTGAATTGATAGGTCTGCCTTACTCCACAAGTGGTGTATTGGTGGAGGCCATGACCTTCGACAAGTTTGTGCTGAACCAGTATCTGCGCAGCTATGGCGTCTCGGTGGCCGACTCTCTGCTCATCCGTAAGGGCTATGAGGAGTTGGTGGGCGACGATGAGATAGAAGAGCGCATCGGCATGCCCTGCTTCGTTAAACCGGCTGCCGACGGTTCGTCGTTTGGTGTGACGAAGGTGAAGAACAAGGATCAGTTGGCTCCCGCCATCCGGAAGGCGATGATGGAGAGTCCTGAAGTGATGGTGGAGAGTTACCTCGACGGCACCGAGATTACACAGGGCATCTATAAGACCCGCGAGAAGACAGTCATCTTCCCCATCACAGAGGTGGTGACGAGTAACGAGTTCTTCGACTACGATGCGAAGTACAACGGCCAGGTACAGGAGATTACTCCTGCCCGCATCCCTGCCGAGGTGGCTGAACGTGTGGGAAAGATCACCAGCCATATTTACGATATCCTGCACTGCAACGGTATCATCCGTATCGATTATATCATCTCTAAGGAGGGAAAAATATCGATGCTCGAGGTGAATACTACGCCTGGTATGACAGCCACCAGCTTCATTCCACAGCAGGTCCGTGCTGCAGGACTCGATATGGCTGATGTGCTGAGCGACATCGTGGAAAACCAATTCTGATCATGGGAGAGTTCGACGAGATCAGGCCTTATGAGGCTGGCGAGATGAAACAGGCATTTGAGGAATTGCTCAGCGACAGGCAGTTCCAGCTGGTGCTCAATGGATTCGTGCCTTGGTTGCCGAAGGGTGTACGTAATGCCCTGCTGAGACTGGCTTTCAAGGGAGTGAATACACCGCTCGACTTTCAGTTGCGCTTCATGAAACCCGTCGTCAAATATATTATCCGCAAGCATACTGATGGCTGTTCTTTTTCCGACGATTCAATTGCTCATGTCGATAAGAGTCAGCGATTCACCTTCGTCAGCAATCATCGCGACATCGTGCTCGACTCCGCTTTCCTCGACGTCAAACTGATAGAGGCCGGCTATCCCACTACAGTGGAGATAGGTATCGGTGACAACCTGCTCATCTATCCATGGATTAAGCGGCTCGTGCGGATGAACAAGGCCTTCACCGTGCGCCGTGGTCTTTCGTTGCGAGAGACACTTACTGCCTCGCAACTGATGAGTCGCTATATCCATTATGCCGTGACCCAGAAAAAGGAGAATATCTGGCTGGCTCAGCGAGAGGGGCGTGCCAAGGACTCCAGTGACCATACCCAGGATGCCGTGCTGAAGATGCTGGCTATGGGAGGAGACCTGCGAGAACTCAATATCGTACCACTGACCATCAGCTACGAATATGACCCCTGCGACTATCTCAAGGCTCAGGAGTTCCAGCAGAAACGCGATAACCCTGCCTTCAAGAAAAGCCGGCAGGACGATCTCGACAACATGAAGACTGGTATCTTCGGTTATAAGGGGCGTGTGGTCTATCGTCCGGCTGCTCCTGTTAATAACTGGATCGACG
Organism: bacterium UBA3756; assembly: GCA_002371695.1. The sequence goes on along the minus strand of DFGG01000087.1, from coordinate 11,527 downwards.
AGCTGGCTGATCTGCCCAAGACAGAATACTACAAGGCACTGGCTGAAAGAATGGACCGGGAGATTCACCGGGGCTATGAACTCTTCCCCTGTAACTACGTAGCTCTTGACGAGATCAATGGCAACAGCGATCATGCCACTCACTATACCCCTGCCGACAAGCAGCGCTTCGATGACTATCTCCAAGGGCAGCTGGCGAAGATACGGCTTGCAGACAAGGACGAGCCCTTCCTTCGGGAGCGCATCCTGACGATGTACGCCAATCCCGTCATCAATAAGCAGAATGCGGAATGATGCAGAAACTAATTAACTAAGATATTACTGAATATGAGAAAACTATTAACTGTACTAACTGGCCTGCTCCTGATGGGACTCCCCCATGCAGCAGCCGATGATTTTGAGACGGCGACCGAAGCCGTGAAGAATATGGGCATTGGTTGGAATCTGGGTAATACCCTCGAGGCTAACAACCAGACGGTGACCTCTGATATTACGAGGGATGACTACTGGGGACAGCAGGGGCTTGAGTCTGAAAACTGCTGGGGGCAGCCATCTGCCAAACCCGAATTGTTTCGCATGATGAAGGATGCCGGCTTTGGTGCTATCCGCGTGCCTGTCACTTGGTATAACCACATGGATAAGGACGGCAACGTCGATGCTGCATGGATGGCCCGCGTCCATGAGGTCGTCGACTACGTCATCAACCAGGGCTTGTATTGCATCATCAACGTGCATCATGATACGGGTGCCGACTCTGGTGATAAGCAGGGAAACGTAACCCATTCTCATTGGATTCACGCTTCAGAGACAAATTATGATAACAATAAGGCTCGTTTTGAATTCTTATGGAAACAAATCGCAGAGGAATTTAAAGACTACGACGAGAAATTATTGTTTGAGTCATATAATGAAATGCTTGATACAGTGTATACTGCAAACCGAGATAAAAATGGCAATATTACTGGATTTAGCTGGGGATCTTGGTGTTTTGCTTCTTTCAATACTCCAGATAAGTATGACCAACTGAAAGCTGCTTCTGCCTATAAGGGCATCAATGGCTATGCCCAGAGCTTTGTGACCACCGTCCGCCAGACAGGAGGCAATAATGCCAATCGTAATCTTGTGGTGAATACATACGGAGCCTGTTGCGGCAGCGGTACCTGGAACAACCACTTGAAAGATCCCCTCTCACAACTCACTATCCCCACTGATGAGGTAGAGAACCATCTGATCGTGCAGGTTCATGACTATCCCAACATCGAGGGCGGCATGTCTGGTGTCAAGAAGGAAATAGACGATATGGTGGCAGCATGGAATACCCATATCATCTCTAAAGGTATACCTATGATCTTGGGAGAGTGGGGCACGGCCAATGTTGACAAGGGCGATGGCAAGACTGACTATGATGCCCGTCGCGACGTGATGTTTGAGTTCGTGGACTATATGGTTCAGAAATGCAAGGAGAGCAATGTCGCCACGTTCTGGTGGATGGGACTTACCGACGGTATCAACCGCTCATTGCCTGCTTTCAATCAGGCCGACCTTGCCGAACGCCTGGTAAAGGCTTATCATGGAAGCAGCTTCAATCCTGTACTGCCACAGCCGTCCGAATTTACGGTGTCCTTCGCAGTAGACTTCAACCAGCAGTGGTCTGAGCTGTATCTCTATAATGGTGGTAGCTTTACGTCGGCTGACTATAGCAGTGCAGTCCTGCAACTTGAAGAGGCTCCCGCCGACGGTATGCTTCAATGGAAGGTTTATTGCTCTAAATACAGCAGTGGCTATACCAGGGATATCACATCTGCAGAAAGTACGCTGGCATTTGCCGCCAGTCTGGGTACAATCAACAAGATCACCCTCCAGTGCAAACAGAACAGTGGCCGCGTGCGGGTGAAGAGTGCGAAGCTTAAGACCAGAAGTGGCGAGGAGAAACCATGTAGTCCCTCTGTCAGCTGGGGCTGCACCCTGAGTGATGTCACTGCTACTACTGGCATCAGTGGTGTAAAGCAGGAGAAGCCTATGGATGGCAATATCTACGACTTGACAGGACGTCGGTTAAACGGCCAGCCTGCAAAGGGTATTTATGTCAAGAACGGAAAGAAGGTCGTCTATTGAAATTAGAACTTGATAAGGAAACCGCCGTCTGATATATGTCAGACGGCGGTTTCCTTATATATTTATCGCAATTTAGTATTTCACTTGATCGCGAGTGATAACGTTGGAGTCGCTCAGTGCTGCTTTCCACCAGTCGTTGCTGGGCAGATTGTCGCCGCACCATGCCATAAACCAGCCCCACTTGGCCCCGGCCGACCATACATCGGCGATATTGGCAAAGGCCTTTTTGTTATTGGTATCTGTTCCACATTCGCCGAGCACCACCATCTTTGTTGGATAGGCAGCCTGTATCTCAGTAAACTCTTGCTGGTTCTGTGATGACGTATAGCCATAGAGATCGCGGGCGACGATATCCACATAGTTGTCGCCAGGATACCAGTCGGTGTCCTGGTTAAACTGACTGCTGTTGCCATTGTAGTTCTGTGTAGTCCACACCCAGAGCAGGTTTGTTATGCCTTTCTGCTGGAAATAGTCATACATGGCTTTCCAGAGTTTCTTGTAGGTATCTGCTCCCTCGTAACCCCACCAGAACCATGATTTTGTCCAGTTGGCCTGCTGCTTGGCTGTGGCATTGCCGGCAGCCTCATGGAACGGGCGCCAAACGGCTGCGATGCCCTTGTCCTGCAGTTTGAGAATAACATTGGCCACCTTCTCCATCTCCTGATAGAACCACTTGTTCTCCCATGTACCATCCTTCAGGGCATTGGATGCCTTGAAAGTGGTTTCAGATGGCGAATAAGTGACGCCACCGCCATTAGTGGTGATGGTCTCATTCTCCTTCTTCGGCACATTGAAGTGCCACATCAGCGAGACGATGCCTCCGGCATCGGCCCACTCCGTGACAGGGGTGATGTCGTTGTAGTCTATCCATCCATTACCCGAAGGAACGAATATGTGGATGAAGTCGTAGCAGTTCATTGCCGGATATTTGCCTGTGGCCTTGAATATCTTGTCGGCTATGTTGTGGTTCCAGTTCCACTCGGCCATCACACTGGAGATGGTCTTCTCTCCATACTGTCGATAAAGATAGGTATACAACTTGCCTGCGGCCGAGTTATTGGTCAGTGGCTGTGTAGCGATATCTCCTTTCTTGGCGATGGGCTCCTCAGACTTCTTTTCAGTCGTGAAGGTGAGCGTGTAGGCTGCTGCCTTGGCTCCTGTGACGTAGATATAACCTTCGGGGATTGTCAGCGAAACCTTCGTCTCGTAGTTGGGGCAGTTGAGTGTCAGAGCTAACACTTTGCCGTTGACCGATGGTGTTCCACTAAGGGTTGCACCACTGATTTCTGGAGTGATGTTGCTAGAGCGAATGACATTTTGGTCATACGTAATCTGTACTTCTACCTTGCCCACGGCTATGCCAGTTGCCTGGTCGGCAGGGGTGGTGGAAACGACTTTCGGCGCAGTCACCGGGGTAGGGGGTGTCGGTGTCGGTTCGGGGTCGTCGGTGTCGCCGCCACCACAGGCTGGCAATACTAATGATGCCAGCAGCATCAGTAAATAATAGGTTCGTTTCATAAGCTTGATAATAGCGCCCGTCATCATGACGGGCGCTATTCCTTAAAGGTGTTATCTGCCAGGTTGGCTTATTTATTTCACTATCACAATCTTCTTCACCGTCAGACCGTCACCCTGCAGGATCAGGGCGGTGTCGCTCCATCCGTCAACCACTTCACCGTTGATGCACTTCAGCATATCCTCGGTGATGGGCACCTCAATCTGCTCAAGGCTGCCGTCCCAGTCGTTACAACCTGCCTGCAGGTCTACCCAGTTGGGATTGTTGAACTGAATCTGGCCCGTGGTTCCAGGCTCCTTGTAGACGATGAACTTCGAACTGGTGCTGAGGCCCAGCTTCTCGATAGGTGTATCGCCCAGGCCGCGCATGATGCGGATTTTTCCTGAGTTGTCGCTCCACGACGGGTTGTACGGCCACGAGAGGTTGGCGCTGCGGTCTTCATAGAGGGTGAAGGGCGCGATGTCAATCTCCGACGAGCCGCCGCCTCCCTTGATGATGTCGATGAAGTAAATCTCCTCGACAGTGTAGCCGCTACCTGTGAAGAGCAGGTGCTTCTGGTCGAGTGTACCGACAATCGGGTCGTCGCCAAAATTGATTTCGATGTAATACGTGCCGTCACCATTGTCGATAATCCTCTCGGCCATGTTCCATGGGGCAATGTCGTTATCGGCACCCATCCACTGAGTGTCCCACCAGCCGTTGGTGACACGAATCTGATAGGAGTCTCCACTTGGCTTATAGCGCATATAGAAAGTACCGGTCTTCAGCTTGTTCCAGACATCTTCAGGGAAGGTGGCTATGCACTCATTATTACCGTCAGCACCTTCGAGTCCGAAGCGGTAGGTACCATTCCAGTTGACTTCTCCTGCGCCGTTGTTACTCCATATAGTGGTCTTAACCTCCACGTCGCCGTCAGGACCGTCGACCCATTTCTCCTCCTGAGAGTAGATTTCAAGCGGGGTATATCCGCTACCAGTAAAGAGCAGGTGTTTCTGGTCGATTGTCTCAACAAGCGGGTCACCAGTGAGGTCAACCTCAATGTAGAATGTGCCGTCGCCATTATCGATGATACGCTCAGCCATGTTCCACGGTGCAATATCGTTATCAGCACCCATCCACTGAGTGTCCCACCAGCCGTTGGTAACGCGGATCTGATATGATGTGGGATCAGCAGCCTTATAAAGCAGATAGAACTTTTCGGTCTTCAGCTTGTTCCAGATGTCCTCGGGTAGCGTTGTGATACATTCATTATTGCCGTCGGTTCCCTCAAGTCCAAAGCGGTAGGTTCCATTCCAGTTGACAGCACCGTGGCCGTCGGGATCGTCGTTCTTCCAGTACGTCGTCTTCACAATCTCCATGTGTCCGGCATCCTTGGCAGG
>DFGG01000087.1:3067-6404 GCA_002371695.1 bacterium UBA3756 | reverse complement strand
CCTGTCCAGGTGCCTTCGAAGATATCCTTCTTGGGAAGGGTAAAGATAACACTGCTAGTACCCTTGCGATAGAAGTCCTTCTGGTCGAGGAGCTGTGCCTCACCCTCGGCATTGAGTAGCTCCACGTTGTTGATGAACTCCAGGTCGGTACCAAAGACAGAAATCTGTTCACCGCCGTTGGCCTCTTCACCGGGCTGCTTGGAGAATCCCGTCACTACGGTATGTCCTACGGTCAGTGGCACTCTCGACTCGGCTTGTTCACTGGAAGTACGCACGATGATGTTGCCTCCATTAACGTCGATGCCGGAGGGAGCGTTAACACGTATCATGTCGTTGCCGACAATCTCGAAGTCGGTCACCTTTTGGCCACCGGGGAATTCTATTTCCGTGACGTCCATGAATCCTGAGCCGTTGATGGTCATCGGCTGGTTGGTGACTACCTTCGTGGGGAAGAACGTCTTGATGCCCAGTCCGACGTTGGCCGTTTCAGCGTCGTCTTCAGCGCAGGATGTGAATGCGGTGCCGATGAGAACCACCGCAACCAACGCGCTCAAATATTTCATTATATGCTTCATAACTTTCAATTTTTCAATTCTTCAATTCTTCAATTCTTCAAGAATTACCAATCAGGATTCTGTGTGAGTTGGGGATTCTTGATCAGCTCCGACTGTGGGATGGGGTAGAAGTTCATCTTTTCATCCCATGTGCGGTTGATGGTAGAGCGAGTGAGCATCAGGTCGCTGCTGATGGTGGCTGTCTGGATGGTCTTGAAATACTCGGCACCCTTCTTCCAGCGGCGCACGTCCCAGAATCGGTGGTTCTCGAAGGCAAGCTCCACGAGACGCTCGCGCTCATAGCGCTTCACCCACTCGTCGCCATCCTCGTTGAACTCAGGCATCTGAATATCTGCACGGTTGCGCAGCACGTTGATGGCCTCGTTGGCAGTCATGCCGTAGGTGGCGTCGTTGGCACTGCCGGTAGCGTTGAATACAGCCTCTGCATAGTCGAGGTAGAACTCAGCCAGGCGGAACACGATCCACGTATGACGACGGGAGGTCTGGTTGTCGGCCGTGGTGACGCAGGAGCCGTCGACGAACTTCTTCAGGTAGTAGCTCGTGGGGGTAGCACCATACTTGGGTGCGCCGTTGAAGCCACCGATGAAGGTCTCCATCACTTTCTTCTGGGCACCGTTGCTGGGCCATTCGTCGCCATTCTTCACCACGGTGAGGGCGAAGCGGGGATCGAGCCCCTCGTAGGGATCCTCCAGCGTGAGGTCGATATTGCCAGGATAGCGCTCGGCGAAGGTCTCGCCGTTGTCTTGATACTCATATTGGTCTACGAGGCTCTGAGTGGGGCAGTTGCCCGAGGAGCCGTTTTCCACGCCGACAGGATAGTTGGCCATCTCGAAGCTGTTGCTCTCGCCGCGGCCGATGCCGAAGATGAGCTCCTGGTTGAAGAAGGCCTCGTGTCCCCACAGTGAGCCGTAGGCACTGAGCTTCAGTCCCCACTGCTCGGCGTTGTCGAGGATATACTTGCAGGCCTCGGCAGCCTTGGCCCACTTGGCCTTGTCGCCATTGGGGTTGTGGAGCGGCGAAGCGGCATAGAGTAGTGTGCGGGCCTTGAGGGCAGCACAGGCAACACGTGTGGCACGTCCAATTTCGCTATTGATTTCTGTCATGTAGGAAACGGGCAGGTAAGGTGCGATAGCATCACACTCATCCACGATGAACTTCACGATTTCATCGGCCGATGTGCGCTTTGCGCTATTGGCCTGAGCGTTATTCAGCGTAGTTGTCACCAGGGGTACGTCGCCGTAGGTCTTGAACAGCTCGAAATAGAAGTAGGCCCTAAGGAAACGCACCTCGTAGGGGAAGAGCTCCAACTGTGCCATCCACTTGCTGTAGTCGGCATTGTACTTCCAGTCGGAGATGTCGGCTTCGTCAAGCTTCTCCAGGAACATGTTGGCATCAGCAATGGCTGTATACGACTTGGTCCATGTCCTGTCGTAAGCATTTGCCGGGCTCCAACCACCATTCACATAGCTGTTGATGGCACCTGCCTCGAGGGCATACTGTGCTTCGTCGGTGGCTCCGGCCAGGAAGTAGGCGCTGTTGGATTCGAACTCATTGTTGTAGACCTGTGCATAGATACCCGACACGAGGCCCTTGATACCTTGTTCGAAATATTCGAAAGTCCACTTTTCGTCGCGGGTTGTCTCCTCCGTGTAGTCGAGATTGGCGCAGGAGATAAAGAGGAAAGTGGAAAGTGGGATGAGGAAAGAGACGAGTCTTACCGCCACCTTATTATATTTGTTTGTATTCATATTATTATGCATTATGAATTGTGAATTATGCATTGTTTAGAATTGTACCGAGAGTCCAAAGTTCACAGCCTTCATCACGGGGTAGCCGGTGTTGAGGTTCTCTGCATCCAGTGCATCGGTGTTGTAGAACGACAGCAGGTTCTGACCCTGTACGTATACCTTGATGCTTGTAAGTCTGAGAGCCTCTATGACTGATGCGGGCAGCTTGTAGTAGACCTCGCAGTCGCGCAGCTTCAGCCAGCTGACATTGCGATACCATATCGTAGAGTTCTGGGCATTGTTGGCCACATTCTCCGTCGACAGACGGGGGTAGAGGGCGTTAGCACCAGCGATGTCGTAGCAGTGCTCGTAGTACTCCTTAGAGAGGTTACGGTTGTCGGAGAGGGCACCCCAGACACCATCGACGTAGCGGATGTTCTTCACCTGATGGCCTGCACCCTGGAAGTAGGCATTGATACCGAAGCCTTTATACTCCAGGCCGAGATTGAAGGCGTAGTTGAGGGCAGGGAAGGCGTTGCCATAGTCCTGGGCCACATAGTCGTTCTCGTTGATGACGTTGTCGCCATTGATATCCTTGTACTTGATGTCGCCCACCTTCACCTGTCCGAACTGCTGCACGGGACTGTTGTCAATTTCCTCCTGACTCTGGAAGAATCCCAGGGCGACAAGTCCGCGCTCTGCATCAGCCGGTCCGTCGACAACAGAGAGGTTGGGATAGGCAGGTGTCTCAATCCACTGCAGAATCTTGTTCTTCACCTTCGAGATGGAGGCACCGGCGTTCAGGTTGAGTCCGTTGGCGAAGGTCTTGGCATAGCGCAGACCCAGTTCGAAACCGTAGCTGGCCACGCGACCCTTATCGTCGTACGACGACTGGATACCCACCACTGCTGAGTTGAGCTGGTTGGCGCTGACCAGGATGTTGCGGCGCTGCTGATAGAACATATCAAGCGTCACGTCGAGGGCATTGAAGAGGCGCAGGTCGGTACCGATGTTGGCCTTGTAGGCAGCCTCCTG
>DFGG01000087.1:0-2927 GCA_002371695.1 bacterium UBA3756 | reverse complement strand
TACCACCAGTTGCCGTGACCGCTGTTCCAGGCTGCAAGCCAGAGGCCTGCTGCCGGTACGTAGTCAGTGTGCTGGATACCACCCGAGAGACGAACCTTACCATAGTTGAGGATGCTGCTTTCGGGATTGTTGGCATAGATATAGCCCAGACCCAGTGTGGGTGAGAAGGCCCACTTGGCAGGATAGCTGCGGTTGGAGCCGTTGGCTGCCAGCACCACGTCGGCCATGAAGCGGTTGGCGTGGTCGTAGTGCAGGGCCAGCTGCCAGTTGGCGCGATACCAGGTGTTGCTCTGGTTGTCGCGAATCTCGCTCTTCATGTTGTAGTTGGCGTTAGCGGCGATGTTGTCGTTGTCTCCCAACTGCCTGGCATACTTGAAGCCGATGTTGAAGGTGGCGATGCGCCACTGCGAGTCAACCCAGTGATTGAACACCAGCTTGTCCTCCACAGTACCCATTACTGTCTCCTGCATCACACCAGCGGCATCGTAGTAGTTCCAGCCGTACTGGTAGCCCTTGGAACGGGTCTCGATGGTGTTCGACGAGTTGTCATAGGAAGCACCTACGTAGAGCTTCAGGCCGTTGGTGATGAAGTCTAGGTCCTGCTCCAGGGTCATGTTGGCCCATATCTGGCGCTGGTGGGTCTTCATGAAGCCGGCACCCTGGCTCTTGGCCAACAGGTTGAAGTTGCCGTATGTCTGGCTACCGCCCCATACGCCTCCTGCCGTCTTCACGGGGAAGGCCAGTGCGGGCACTTTATACAGATGCCACCAGGCATCGCTGGAATTGACGTTGGGCACGCCGTTGGTTTCCATCAGGATACCCAGGATGTTGGCACTCACGCGGGTGGTACTGCTCACCTGGAAGTCGATGTTGGCACGGATGTTGGCCTTCGAGTATTTCAGCTGCGAGTTCCAGTCGCCCTGATCCGGATTCTTGTAGAGTCCGCGGGCATCGGTATAGTCGAGCTGGGTGTAGTACTGCACCTTCTCGGTACCTCCGAAGAATGAGAGGTAGGCGTTCGTCTCGTGGGCAGTCTTCTTGAAGACCTCATCCTTCCAGTTTACGTTCGGATAAACCAACGGGTCGCTGCCATCCATGAACTTCTGCAGTTCAGCTTCGCTATAGGCAGCTGCTGCACCGTCGTTCAGTCGGGCGGTATTCAGTGCCTTGGCATAGTCGTAGGCATTCACCATGTCGGCCATCTTTGGGTCGAACTGTATCTTGTGGGATACACCCACCTTGAAGTTGTACTTCGAGTCTTTTGTACCTTTCTTGGTCTTCACCAGCAGCACGCCGTTGATACCTTCATGGCCATAAAGGGCCACGGCAGCGGCGTCCTTGAGTACGGTGACGCTCTCCACCTCCTCAACCGTCAGACGGTCGAGCGGGCGCTCCACGCCGTCGACGAGTATCAGGATGTCGCGCTCGCCAGTGGTCTGCACGCCACGGATGTTAAACGATGCGCCTCGGCCTTCCTCACCTTTGAAGCCTGTGTTCTGATAGGCGTTCAGACCTGGGAGTTTGCCGTAGAGGGCGTCAGCGAGGCTGATGGCCGACGTGCGGCGCAGCTCTTCAGCGGTGATGGTCGTCGCGGCAGCCGTGGTGAGAAACTCCGACTGCTCAACGCCAAAGCCTAAATCTACCTTTTGCGACGTTTTGTCGCTCAGCGTCACCTGGGCATTGACCGCCAAAGGGGCAGCGCAGAGTCCCGCCAAGGTATATATAAATATGTTCTTTATCTTCATAATCTTCAATTTTTCAATTCTTCAATTCTTCAATTCTTCAAGAATTACCATCCAGGATTCTGGGTCAGTCCATAGCCCTTCTGAATCTCTACGCGTGAGACGGGGTCAAGATACCACTTGTTAGTCCAGTAGCCAGCATCCCACCAACGGCGGTGTCCGACAACGATTTCAGGCTTCTCGTACTCAAACTTCGGCCAGGGATCACCGACCTTATACTGAGTATCTCCCTCCATACGGTTGCCCGCACTGTCGAGGCGATAGACGCGAATCTCATGCAGCGGCTTGGTGAAGAGATCCTGACGCATGCGGCGCACCATGTCGTAGAGGCGGTCGCCACACTCGGCACCAATCTCGCAATTGCGCTCACGCAGGATTTCATTGATGAGGTTATCCTTGTTGGAGGTCAGGTTCAGTTCGGGGTTCATCGTTTCCAGACGGCCCAGACCCACGCGGCTGCGAACCACATGGAGGTCATCCAGGGCACCCTTCAGGTCACCAGTCTCGGCCTTGGCCTCGGCACTGATGAGGTACATCTCGGCCAGACGGATGTATGACACGCCGATATACTCGTCGTCATAGCGGCTACCGCCCTTGTAGTCGAGGAACCACTTGAACTTGACATAGCCTGATGCCACATCGTCGGCATTGCTGTTGAAGTTGCTGTTGTTCTGCAGACAGCCACCCACCCACGGGTCGTTGTAGTTAGCTCCTGCATAGTCGAAGCCTGCAGGCAGGTCGTGGCGGGGTACCACCATCGTCTCGTAGAGGCGCGGGTCGCGGTTCTCGAACATGTCGATGCCCTGCGGGTTGTTGCCAGCACCGTAGAGGTTCTCATACGGGAAATTGCGTCCGTCCTGCATGCCGAAGCACTCCATCAGCTCGTTGGTGGGCACCTGTCCTCCCTGGCGTACGCAGTCGATGGTCCATCCGTTCCATCCCCATCCCCATCCGTTGGTGACGGTTCCGTCCTGCACCGAGCTGGAGAACAGCTGCGTGGGATGAGCGTCGAAGATCTTTTCGTGATGGGTGGCATCGTTGCGGTAGCGGTAAGCGCGGCGATAGGCCGTACGGTAGCCGGCTTCATCATTGGATGTCGGCTGTACCAGCTGGTAGTAGTTGCCGTTGGCGGCATTGTCGGTGAAGAAGTCATTGCAAGCCTGCAGACAGCGGTTCCAGAGCGTT
>DFGG01000112.1 GCA_002371695.1 bacterium UBA3756 | reverse complement strand
TACGCCAATCTGCATCTTAATTACATGGACGGCCCTTTTGCTGCTAACAAAAGAACCGTCCCTATGTTATCAATGAGTTAGTGCGACTTAGTAGCGTTTCTCTACAATCGCTGCGTAATACTCAAGATTAGAATTGTAATTACTCCAATACTGTCCTGATATAGTTCCCATATGAACGACACCACGTATAACGATATCCCTAAGCCAGGAATCGCCCACAGAAGGAATGATTCCAAGTACGGATCCATTTTGCAATGTAAATGCACCCATGTAATTAGTTCCACTGTTCAGCAACAGGCGCAGATGATCATCATTGGCCGTGGTCGGCTGCTTGGCAAAGACAGCACCACCAGCTATCTCGTTACCATCTACCAGCATGTTCTTCCACGATATGTTATTCTGGTTAGGATAGACAGCGGATTTGTAATAATCATGTATGGCAAAAATCTCATCGAAACTAAACAACTTCGACTTCAATGCGGCAGGATTCTCAACTTTGACGGAACCAGCCTCGTGCCACTCAGGTCTATAGACAGCATCATGACCACCGCAATAATCCGGGTGAGGCGCCTTGTTGTTCGCTCCACTGAATTTATACTTCTGCAACTCCTTGTGCATGATGAAGTGGGCACCTGGAATCTGGCAGACGAGGAACTTATCGGGGTTGGTGACCTTGAACTCGCAGAATTCCTTGAGTTTTGGCTTTTGCTCATTGTAGTTGTTGTAGATACCTTCCTTCTTGATGTCAGACCCACCGCCATAGGCAGCGTAGAGGTTGATCATGAAGAGACACTTGGCAATCATGATCATGTCGTTGGCACGGTAGTTCTGGCGGTCGCCTGTGCCCATGTGCTCCCAGGGGTACTTGTCGAATGTCAATCCGTCGTAGATAGCGGCCATGCCCGTGCCGTAAGAGGAATGTTGTACCGTATTGAGGTACTCGATATAATTCCATGTCAGGTTGATATACTCCTCGTTGTTACCTACCCATTCCTTGGCATATTCCCCTAATTTATCCTTCACACTGCCCAGGTTGCTCTTGTTGTCGTTATAGAGCTTGAAGGCTTTGTTAAAGTAAGCGATGTTTTGCACCTTCAGCTTGTTGTAGAAATCAGCGTTGCGTGTGTTAAAGATGTTCACGGTCTCCTGCTGATTCATCTTTTGGGCGATTCCGACGAGAATGGCATTTATCTTGTCGAGTTTCGCATTCATCACCTGCTGGTTTTGCAGCACGTTGTCGAGTTTGCCGAGGGCAGCGTCGAGCTTGGCGTTGATCTCTTCCATCGGGTCGGGCTCGAAGAGGGAGGTGAATATCTCCAAGCCTGCGGAGATACCTTCGATGACAGCAGTCACCATCCTGGTCTTTGCTACAGGCTTTGAACCGGCGTCCCATACCAGCGGCTTGTCCAAGTCTGTCACTGTCACTTCCTTCTCCACAATATTGCCCTCTTCATCCACATCTTCCACTGTTACGGTTTCCGAACCACTCCAGTCGATGCTACCGTCGGGACCTGCGGTTTCAGCTATCGCCTGATAGTAGGGCAGCAGTTCTTCCCAGTCACTCTCATCGCCTGTGCCCCAGTTGTCCAGATTATCGCAGAGCCATGCGCAGGTGCCGGTCGTCTTCTGGCCTTCGTAGGTAAACTCGAACTCCATCGTCTCGTCAGAAATCATGTTGAAGCTGACGGTCTGCCCAGAGATCGGACTGCCCGTGATGGCGGGGAAGGTGATGGTCCCTTTGCCCGAATCTTTGTTGTAGCTGATATTCCCCTCCACGAGGTCGCTTGCGCCTTCAGCCGTGTAGGTGAAGAAGTAGCCCTTGTCGCCATCGACCATCATGCCGACGGCAGGCATCTGCTCCAGTTCCTCTGCGGTGTACTTGTCTGAGCCTTCAAGAGCGGTATCATGCTCCGTCCATACGCCCTGTTTCAGCTGGACAGCTTCGGTTGGTGGCGTTATCACTGGCTTGTCTTCAGTTACTGTGCATGAAGAGAGCGTAAACAGAGCACTGCAACACAACGTCGCAGTCGCTAAAAGAATAATAGTTTTCTTTCTCATAATTCTCATATTTTAAGTTTTTAGACGGTACAAAGATAAGCAATTACTCACAAAAAACAACATAAAATATACAAGAATGACTGAATTTGCATATTTTGAAACAGATTTTGCTGATTTTGTAACTCCACTCTACTCTGCATCCTTCACCAGCCGGACTGACATGCCTGCATGCTTTTCAGCATAACCTATGTTCAATCGCAAAGTATACGACCATGCGTATGCCTCGCTGTCCGACCTCTTCGAACTTGCCCAATAGAAAGGATAGACGTTGGCCAGCTCCGTGACCGTCCCGTTCCGCTGTCCAGCGCATGGCAGGAATACAGCACCGGCGGCCTCCATCGTTGCCCACTGCTCTGCGGAGTAGGTGTTGCTGTCCCAATCAGTGTAGGAATAGTCATCCATGGGAATCGGGGTGAATGTGCATCCGCTGGGCAATAGCCATCTGTCGCACAGCATGACCACGCCGCGCACGCCATTGACAGTGGCCAGACCGCTATGGTTAGATTTCCTCAGATTACTTATCAGTTCATCGCACTCGTCAAAAGTCAGCGTGCGGTATCCCGTAGCGGCATTGGCGATGGCATTGGCACCCCACTCCGACCAAGAATAGTCGGCGGCGTTCGTACTCACATTGTTAGGATTGTCGGCTGTACCCCATCCGAAGAGGTCGCGGTGATCGTCGCGCTGGTCTGCGCCGAAGATGTCCCACTGATGCTCGGCAAACTGCCAAGAGCCCACATACTGCAAGTTGCCCTTGGAGAAGAACACCTTCTTGCCGTTGCCGACACTGAACGCACCGGCGACTGCACCCTGAGGGCCTTTCTCGGCTCCAAGCTTAAAGCCCATGATAGGCCAGATGCTATATACTCTATGTTTTTCAGAGCCATACCAACCGCTGTGAAAGTAGCACCACATGAGGTCGGGAGCTTCTTTAGGAGCACGTTGAGTATCAGACAGGAAAAGGCCCAAATCATAGGCACGTTCACCGCCGGCCTTTACGACGTAGCTTTCCACCCTTGGTTCGAACGGAACATCGCGCGACATGCGATCTCCGCTCAGATTCCTGAATATTGTCACGTAGTCAGACTTCTGCCCAACGGCCCAGTTGGACACGGCATTACCGCCCAGACTGGTGTAACTCTTCAAGTGGCGTCCACGTGCGTTGTTGTCGGGCAGGATTCTCAACTTGGTGCCTGCGAACGACGTCTCTGTAGGCCAGGTGTCAACGACGTTCCCACTCTGTTTCTTAGCAGCCCACAGCGCCAGTATCAGCCCGTTGCCGAAGTCGTCCAGCGAACCGAGAATGCCGACGGCGGTGCAGCCGTTGGGCACCTTCTGCTTGGCTTTGTGCAGATGGCCTGCCTCGCACACCACCTTGCCAATGTCGTTTGCTGTAGCATTGGTGAGCCACTCGTATGAGATGGCGGCAGCCATTTTCTGCTCTATCTCTGCCTTCTTCTGAGCATCAGCCTTGGCGAGCTCACCAGAGTAGTTGCCGTTGGTCACCGTCACGCTGCCGTCGGCGACGGTCACGCTGGTATTAGCCACATTTGTCATGGCCTTGCCAAAGTTGCCGCCATTGTCGGCACGTGTTACCACCCGGCTCTCACTGGTAGCTGGATCGGTAAGCACTACGCTGCCGTCGGGAAGTATCTGCCAGATGAAGCCCGCCTCGTCAGGACCACCATAGACAGCCAGCGGCTCATCACTCGACTCGTCGAACACACCCAGGTAGATGCACCCTGAATGGTCGGCCTCGACATCCACGGCCAGCAGCACCCGGCTGAAGGGCACGCCAGTCTCGGTGACGTCGGCATATTCATACTCGTCATACCACAGGCCGATAAGGTCTTGTTCCTGTAGTCTCATGTCGGTAGAGGACGGGTTGTCCTCACCCTTCGTACAGCCTGTCGCCCCCATCAGGAGCAGTGCGGCTGCCAACACCGTAAAAATCTTCTGTTTCATCTTTATATTCATTTTGTATTTCACTTAATCACATCCGTAACAATTGCTTCTTCATATTTTGGGGGTTTGTATGTTACGGTTTTGTCGCTACATGTTTGCCTTATAAGTAGCGATGCGCTTCGCCACGTTGTCCTTGATGTTATTGTAGAAGAACGTGTAGTCTTCGTTGTGGAAACTTGCCGGTCCGAAGATATCAAGGAGGAACGCGGGCATCTGACTGTGGTCGGCTTCGCCATTCGATACGACCACACCGCGGCTGGGAACTACCTGCGCGTCTGCGCCGAGATTGCCTATCCCGATGGTGGAGTTTTTCGCGTCAACCACGAGCGAGCCCTGGTTCTCGCTTGCAGGGGCGTATGTGTCGTCAAGCTTCCAGTTCAGCGGGTTGATGCTGATGGCGTTCGGCAGCAGGACCAGGTTCGGAGCATTCTCTTCCACACTTTTCCTGCCCTCGGTGTTCCAGCTGATGATGACACCCGTGTCGCTCTCGCCGGTAGCGAACTTCAAGTGCGGGTTGGCGGTCAGGTCATCCTTCGTGACGGCAAAGCCTATGACGTAGGCAGCAATCATGCGCTTGTAGTAGTCGGAGTGCTCCTTGAAGTATTTCTGCAGCACGAGACTGGTCATGGCCGAGCCCTGGCTGTGACCGGCGATGATGAACGGACGGCCCTGGTTGTAGTGCTGGAAGTAGTAGTCGAGCGCTGCGGTGATGTCGGTGTAGGGCGTGCCGGTAAGGGCCGTGCGCATGTCGCCAGTCTCCTTCCAGGCATCCACTTCTTTCTTCAGGCCGGCTTGACGGTAGTACGGCACAAACACGTTGGTGCTCTCCTCGTACACACTTGCCTGCAACAGGTATTCACCAGCAATGCCCTCCAGCATCTCGGCGTTGTCGAGCGTAGCGAAATCGGGGGCGCCTTCGTTATAACTCGAATTGATGTACTCTGTAGCGGGGATGTAGAACGTATCGAAGTCCTTCATGATTTCCGGAATCTGATACCAGCTGGCCGTCTGGGAATAGTCGGTCACCTTGGATTCCTCTGGATATGAAGGAACTGGGTTGTCCTCTTTGCCGCTACAAGAGAGGAGTACTGTTGTCGCGCCACCAATAAGGATGGCAGAAAATAACCATTTATTCATTTTTATGACAATTATTAGTATAATTATTAATGCTATGAATCGTTTCAATTCGTATCACGTTGTCTTGTTAAAGTTACAAAGGTAAGCAAAATCCCGTAAACAACCAAACATTGATGGGCGGCACACAGGATTTTGCATATTTTGAAACTCTTTTTGCAGATTTTGAAACTCCAACAATATACAAAGCTTCCGTTTATCCTTCAAAAAGAGTTCCTGCGGTTCCATGAAGGCTCTTTAGAAAGGAACAAAGCCTCCATGGAATCGCAGGAACCCTCCGTGCTACAAGGCTGGGTAGCCGGGACTCTGCTCTATACTGGCGAGATCCATATAAATGATGGCGGTGATAGCTATTATTTGTACGTGAAGTCGGTCTTCTGGACGCCGTCGCCGTAGATGGTCTTGAAGTCGTCGCGCATGGAGATGACGTGGTAGCCAGCCTCACGCCACTGTTGTCCGAGGGTGAGGGCTTTCTCACGGTTCGCATGGTCGCGTGCGTCATCGTCGGCAATGAGCATAAAGGCGGCTGTCTTATAGGTCGGATGACTCAGCGCATAGTTGTGCATGGAACAGTCGCCGCCGCTATTGCCGAAGGAGAGCACAGGCACCTTGCCAATCTCCTGCGAGATCTGAAACACCTTGTTGGTCTTCAGGTTCTTGATGATGAGTTCGTCTGTACGTACGAGGTTCTCTTCCCTACCCATCGTGTAGTTGACACCCTCTGTCGTCCCCTGACCGGAGGATTCGAGTTTCACGTCCATGCCGATCACACGGTTGGGTTCGATGCCGATGGCTTCCACCAGCGCACGGCAGATGAAACGGTCGGAGCCGCTGACGACGTAATAGGTGAAGCCGTTCGCCTTTAAGTATTCAAACACCTCCAACATGGGTTTATAAAAGCTCTGGCCGTAGGTCATGCCTGTGAAGCCATTGGCTGGCTGGGCTGCATAGGCCTTGACGTAGGCATCAAACTGGGCAAGCGTCATGCCGCTATAGGCTTTGGCTGCAGCGTAGGCGTGCTTCATGTCGAAGTGGTCGGGCAGTTTCTTGCCGCTGCGCACGAAGTCACGGATTTCCTGCGCCGTCTCCCTCACGTTATCCGGTGCCATGTAGGTCGGATCGTCCAGTGCGCGGTATTCCAGCAGGTTATACTCGAAATAGGTAGGATAGAGTTCGCCTACGAACGTACCGTCCATGTCGAATGTGGCGATGCGGTCTTCCTCCTTGATATAATTCGGAGAACTCGGGTTCGTCACGTCCTTTACATAGTCCTGCAGAGCACTCAGTGCCTCGCACTGGTTCCAGAGCGTGAAATACTCTTTGGCCGTTGGCTGAACAATCGGTCTGTCATCTTCCTTGCTGCACGAAGTCAGCACCGTTGCACCACAGATGAGGATAGCGACGAGCATCCATATTATTTTATTCTTTCTCATGGCCTGGTCCATTTGTCTAAAAGTGGCAGGTGTGGGAGTCGAACCCACACCAGCCTGTCAACCAATAATTATTTGAAAGGATTAAACTGCTTCAACTCCACGCCCTTGTCCTGAATAGCCTTCAGCAGGGCATTGACGGCCACAAGGGGCTCATCGAAGCTCTTCATCAGGGCCTCGAAGTTCTGGCGGTCTGTCGCGTTCATGCGTTCATGAACAACCTGGTAGTCGCTCTCGCCCTGGAAACGCAGGGCGAACGTGGGCAGGTTGTGACCAGCGAAGAGGCTGGTGACGAACTTACCTTCGGCCGTTACGCCAGTTTTCTTCTGCGTCACTGTGTAGGTGAGCGACTTGTTCAGCAGGTCTGTCCAGGGGTCGATGGTCTCCTTGGGCACATCCTGCTTGCGGTACTTCAATGCATAGCCGGCAGCCTTGATGCACTGGCCAACGTCGTGGATAGAGATGTCAAACAGCAGCTCGTCGAGCACGGTAATCTGAGCCGTGGCAGTACGGCTGTTGAAGGCCTTCAGCAGGGTGTAGAGTCCCTTACCCATGGGTGCGATGTCGCGCAGTTCGCTCAACTGTTCAATCTCCTCGTCGCTGTAGGGGTTAGGATCGTTGTTTGCCTTGACTTTCAGCACAGTAGCATCATTGATACCCATGCTGGCACTGACCTCAATGGTGTGATTGGTATGGTGGATGAGTTCGAGGGCAGGTATCTCATAGTGGTCAGCCTTCTTGGCTTCGGTGGTGAGAGTAGCGCGCCACTCGCTGCGCTTCAGCGAGATGTATTTACTACCGTCGGTAGACTCCAGAGCTATCCGTCCCGTCATCACCGTCTCAGCATCCATGCCGTTGCCGGATTCTGAGCGCAGCAACTCCATGTCAATCATGTGGGGGAACTGGACGGCGAGAGGAGTGCCACTCATGTTGGCAAGGAAGATGGCAACACCGTCATCGGCTCCGCTGAATTTCAGTTTCACCTTGGTCACAGCACCTGAGGTGGCGTTTTTGCAGCTAATGGTGAATGCGCCGTCCTCCGTAGATACATATTCAGCCGTTTCCTTACCGGTAGTGAACTCAAGGGCAGTGTTGTTCAGGGCAGTGGCGGCATTCAACAGGAGGTACGACGTGGCCTGGTCGTTGGGGAAATTAGAGTTGGCCAGTGCCCATTTTGCCTCTTCAGCCTCGGGCGTGTTTAGCGACGGATTGACTACGAACGCTTTCTTGCCCAGGACGCCAACAATGATATTGGCCAGCTGCGGTCCCAGAGCATCTATCTTCAGCTGGTTAATGAACTCAGTCAGCAATTTGACACCCTTCATCGTCGGGTCGATCTTGACGTACTGCTGTCCGTTAGCCATCATCTGCGACATCTGTGCCTCGAAGTTCTGACGGTCGGGCGACAGCGAGGAGAGTTTCTTCTGGATTTCAGCAGCCTTGTCGGCATCAGCCTTGACAAGCGTACCAGAATAGTCGCCGTTGGTCACTGTCATACCGCCGCCGGAGACGCTCACGTTCGTATTGGCAACGTCGGTCATGTTGTCACCATAACTTTTGTCGTTGTCTCCACGGGTCAGCGCTGCACTTTCACCAGTAGTAGGATCAGTGAGTTCCACGCTACCGTCGGGGAGCAGTTTCCACGTAAAGCCTGCATCCTCAGGACCGCCATAGACGGCCCAAAGCTCGTCTTCAGCCTCGTCGAACACACCAAGATAGAGGCAACCGGTGTGGTCGGCTTTGACATCCACGGCCAGCATCACTTTACTAAAGGGGACACCGGCCTCCGTAACGTCCTCATATTCAAACACGTCACACCACAGACCTACAAGGTCTTGTTCCTGTATTTCCGGGTCGGTAGAGGATGGATTGTCTACCGACGTACAGGCAGCCATACTCAACATGAGTACTGCGGCTGCAATCATTGCAAAAAATTTGGTCTTCATTTGTTAGTTATAAAAAAATTATAGTCACGTTTCAAGTGTGCAAAGATATGAAAAAAAAGTGAAGAGTGAAGAGTGAAGAGTGAAGAATTTGCTGCCGCCGTCGTTATTTAACGCTTTTTAATTATTGCTGCAGAAATTCTTGCCCTGTCGTGCGAAGTCCCTCACGCTCGGCCATCGATGCAAGCATCATGGCTCTCGCTTAATCGGGACTTTCAATGTTTAATCTTCAATGTTCAATGCTATAACCGGATGCCTATGGAGGCGTTGACGAACCAGTCATTCAGATAGCCGCGGGTGTCGTTGTGATGATAACGGATATTGTTGAATTGTCCGAAAACATTGAAGAAGTAGCGTCCGAGGTTGTAGGTCACAGATACACGACCGTCGAAGCCAATGCTCAGTCCACTGTTAAACGTCTGGTCCCCAGCAGGAGTTATGCGCACATTTTCATAATACCACTTATCCCACTCCTCGTAGGAAATATCCGTGTTCCAAAACATGGGGTCCTCCATCATCTGCTCGATATTGGTGGCATAGCCGTAGGCCTTGAGTTTGTTGACAAAGGTCAGCATAGGCATTGCCATAACGTTGACAAGCAGTCCACGCACTGGCACCCAGTTGTAGGCATACCCTGCGCCTACACTGCCCTGCCATAGTTTGACCCGCCCCAGTCCGTGCATGAGATATATCAGGTCGCCGTTGGAATCGGCGGCATAGTCAATATTCGTATAGTTGAACATCAGTCCGGCCATCAGCGACCCTGCCGAACGCTTCTGTATCACCGACTGGTCGTAGGCTGCAGCGTAGGAGAACTTCTTGCCATTGAACATATAATAGCCGTCGGCGATAATGGTGTTCACATGGATGGGGTCGATAAGCACCACCTTTTTCATTTCCTCAAAGTCTTCCTCCGTAAGATATTCGCTCGTCATGTCGATGTTAGGCTTGCTGCTCTCAAACGAGTGGAAGCGCACATTGACGCCATACGACCCTCCCGTGGCACCAATGGTAAAGTAGCTGCCCTTGTCGCCCCCGACGTTCACAGTGTAGCCTATGCCGTAGCCTCTGTACCCCGCCCAAAAGCCTACATACTGGGATGGAACGGTCTTGAGTTTCGCATTGGCGGTGTATTCTTCATAATATGCGTCCCCCCAGCTATCCATATTCACGATGGTCTGGCTCACGTTGCCCTTGATTAGTAACTGCCAGGGTCGCGCCGGTGCTTCGATATAGCGACGGTCTACTCCCCTGACCGACATCGAGTCGAGCATGGCCTTCCCCTTCTTAGCAAGAGAAACCACACCCCCCTGAGCCATTATCTGCCCGCTGATGCCAAGGCATACAACAAGCATCAACAACTTAACCGAGCCCTCAGATTTCCGTATCCACGCCGTCACATTCTGCCCCATGCGCTGTTTGAAGGCAAGGCTGAAGGTGCTATAGCTCCGGTAGCCGCTGTTATGAACCAGTTGCTTGGTGGTAAATGAACTGCCATTTGCAACAGCCTCACGGTAAAGGTTGATGAAATGGTTGATACGCAGGCCGTTGATATAGGTATTGTAAGTCGTGCCCTGGCCAGAGAAGTATTGGCTGAGATAGTAGCGATTGATGCCAATGGCTTTGGCCAGTTGCTGAAGAGTCAGGTCGTGCTCGAGGTATAGCTGCGCATCAACGCAATATTCCTGCAGCAACGGGGTAATCTCATCGTGAATGGCCGTTGTTTCGATATCAGGGGGACACGTCTTCTGATTTGATCGAGGAAGGGAGCAATCAAGGACCTGTTCCTTTGATTGCTGGGCACTCAGGTCGCTCAGTGTCTCTACTCGCCACAGGAGATAGCCCACCACCGCCATCTCGACCATCTGAACGATGTAATTGTAAACCGGCCCTGCGATACTGCTGGTGTAGATGCCGAACAAAAGCAGGATGACGGCCAGCACCACAAATGTCTGCCACACTTCCTTGTGTTCCAAGTCGGCATAGTTGTCGCGCAGCCAGTGACCATACTGTTTCAACGCGCGTACCATATATATTATAAAACCGATTCCTGACACCAGCAGATAGATACTCAACGCCGGCCAAAGAGCATCAGTGCCTTTGACTACGCAAAGCACCATTCCGGCTACCAGCGGAGCGGCCATCAGACCAACCGGCCACAATGGCCGTTGGCGGTCTTGCAGCATGGTAAGCAATACAACGATCGCCAGCGGGTAAACAGTCATGCTGTCGAGCAATCCGCCAACAAGATAACCCTGTCTGACATCATCGACTGACGTACAATAGAGAATCGGCAGATACCACACGTGGCTGAAGGCGATGGCAGCAAAGAGGGCTGATGTCCACCGCCGCAGTCGTGCTGGCGGCGTGATGTTTGGGGCAAAGGCATTACCACGCCGGAAAAGCAGATAGCAACTGGCTATAATTGCCATCACTGCCACACTGGCGTAAAACATGCAAAACAGGATATCTTCGCGGAACTGTTGCTCGTACATGATTAATATTCGTCAATAATGCTGCAAAAGTACACATTTTTTGCGAGAAAACGCGGCTCTATACCAGATTTATTTCGTAATTTCATGATTCTTG
>DFGG01000169.1:7904-8211 GCA_002371695.1 bacterium UBA3756 | reverse complement strand
CAACCGTTTATCGTTGGTGAGTATTGGGCCGAGGACGGCCGGTATATCAAGGAATGGGTGGACAGCGTCGCCCAAGGCGGTGCCGATGTTCATGCCTTCGACTTTCCTTTGAAGTTCACACTTACTGAGATGTGCAACAAGTCGGGCGACGAATTCGATATGTCACGCTTGGCTCATGCGGGAATGATTCGTGGTTTCGGTTTGCCTGTTGACAACGTCGTGACCTTCGTAGATAACCACGACACAGGGAAGGAACATGACAAATGGATCGTCAAGGATTATGCGATGGCCTACGCCTATATCCTCA
>DFGG01000169.1:3983-7829 GCA_002371695.1 bacterium UBA3756 | reverse complement strand
CCTGCATGTTCTATCCCCACTTCTACGCTGTCACCCAGCACGACGTGGATAATCCGTCGCTCGAAGTCACGGCACCTACAGACTTGCAGTTGGATCTCCGTCATTTGATTGACATTCGCCGCCAGTATCTCGGTGGCACATTAGCAGTCTTAACAGAAGAACAAGTTGGAAGGGATTTGCAATCCCCGACCAAGCACCTATATGTCGCCCGCCGTCAGGGAAATGGTCAAAAGGACGGTGCCATCATCGTGTTCAACAACCACGACACCGATACCCTCAGCATTACCCTCAACGTGAATCCTGATGGCTTTACGGATTGGTCAGGTCAGACGCTCGTCAATCTCCTTAATCCCAAAGAAACCATCACTGTCGGCAATGACGGCCAAGCAACCCTCTCAGCCCCCAATCGAGGTTATTCAATTTGGGTTCTCAAAATGGAAATATGAAATATATGAAACAAGCAAAACTTCTCTTCCTCCTGATTGCCCACCCTCGCATTCGCCTCTTGCCGTCAAACGGCACGGCAGACGGTGGCAGATGCAGAACAGCCGAGGACAGCGCTGAGGCCTTGGCCAGTGCGGACACCCTGCGCCGTTTGCGATGGCAAAGATAGACAATGTTCATCAAACAAATAGTCGGTTGAAATACTCCTTAATTCAACCGACCATTATTTAAGCTCTGTTAGCCGTCGAGTCTTATGCTTCCATCACTGCTGATGGATGGCCTCGGCTTTCAAAGTGTTTGAGCATCAAAACACCAAAAAATGTGCGTAAATCAGCGGAATCTCAAAAAAAATGATAGATTCCGCTGGTTTAAGCACATTTTTTATCATCTTTGCACCAAAATTCTAAGATTATGCTGATAGGAAGAGACAACGAAAGAAAAGGTTTCTTGAGCCATGCTGTGTTGATACTTACGGGTGTAGTTTTTTGGGGGGGGGCTTTTATCTTGTAACGTGGAAAACGACAATCCTTCTGTGCCGACGATGCCTGACGATGTACCCACTCCCGAACCGAGGATGACAAGTTACCCCTGCCCCATTCGTCTCAGTTTTTGGTGAAAAGAAGAGTCCCGACGCTTCACAGCGTCGGGACTCTTCTTACTTCAAAGAAGTAAAGTCGGAAAATATAATAGTCAGTAGTTGTTTTTTTACCTCGGGAGGTTGAAGGCACGAGTCATCTCGGCCATTTGTTCGTCGCTCATGCCTTCAGGCTCGAAGCCCATGCACTTAGCGTTGATATAAATCTTGGCACTCTTCGAGAGCACGTCTATCTGGTCGAAAGCATCCATCACGTCGAGACCCTTGGCGAACACACCGTGCTTCTCCCACATCACGACGTCGTACTCTTCCAGTTCCTTCAGCGTAGCGTCAGCCAGTTCGTTAGAGCCGGGCAGTGTGTAAGGCACGATGCCCAGTCCCAGCGGGCAGAAGGCCTTCGTCTCGGGAATCATTGACCACAGGATCTTCGTCAGCACATCCTTGCCCAGGAATTCGCGCTTGTGACTCATGGCTACAAGCTCGATGGGGTGGGTGTGTACGGTAGCCTTGTAGCCAGAATTGGTCTCGATCTGATGTGCATGCACAGTCAGGTGGCTGGGCAGTTCACTCGTTGGCATCACGGGGTTGTCGGCGATGATGACATACGAAGCGCAGTCGTCGAGGATACGGATCACACTACCGTTGTCCATCGGCCAGCGGGCCAGATCGCGCATACGCTTGCCAGTTCCTTTACAATAGAAGTAGCAGCCTTTCAGTGCCGGCAGGGTCACACCAATCTGCTTCACGTCGCTGATCGCTGGAAGTTGACGAATCTCATCGTCGGCATACTCAGTGATGTTCACTGTGATGTTGCCGCCATTGCGCTCGGCCCATCCGTTCTGCCAAAGGTATCCTGCTACCTCTGCTATCTTCTCTATTTCGGCCTTCAATGCTGGACGGCCTTCAAGAATACTTTTCATTTCGGTCAATAGTTTTAAAGACGCTGCAAAGGTATACGATATTTTGGTGAATCTGCCACAATATTTGATTTTTCCACCCGAATTTATGATTTTTTAATTGATTTATGTCAAGAGCGGAAAAATATGCTCATAAATTTGGCAGTTTACCGAATTTAATGTATCTTTGCAGACGATATGAACAACAGCATACAAGAATCGGTATGGAGAGAGAATGTGATTCTCATTGATGCAGACTACGTCGACAAGGTAGCCTTCAATCTCATCGTCAATTTCGAGCGTATGCTGGAAAGACAGATACCCAAGGCCGACATGGCCCGGTGGCTCGAATGTGTGGCACTCGACGGCGGGCTGCGTCCTGCAGATGCCGGGGCTACCCAGGTGGTGCTGATTCATACCAGGGGGAAACAGCAGATGGACAACTTTGCTCCGGGCCATTTCGGCAACGAACTGGACGGCAAGGCTTTCAACGGTCAGCTGGGTGAATTCTCCATCAGTGCTTATCCTATAGAGGAAATTGCAGATGGCGACACCTTCTTCGAGGAGGCCCTCCAACTGGTGGTTGCACAAAAAGCCGTGAGGCGAGTGATGGTTATACCGAATGCAGAAGACAGCTATATATATAATAATGTACGCGAGGTGCTGCGCCATGTAGATGACAGCACATCTGAGATGAAGCGCATCACCGTCTTTGCCATGCAGCCCATGCCGGGAGGCAATTTCCGTCAGGAGATTCTGGGCTACTCACTCATGGCAGCCCTCGGAATCAGTGCCGACGAGATCAATAGCAAACCATAAAACAATATTCGAAACAGATAAAATGAGTAAAGTACTGATGATTGGCGCCGGAGGCGTCGCTACCGTTGCCGCATTCAAGATAGCTCAGAATGCGGAGGTGTTTACAGACTTTATGATAGCCAGCCGTCGCAAGGCTAAGTGCGACAAGATCGTGGAGGATATCCACAAGGCCGGCTATCAGATGGACATCAAGACTGCTCAGGTGGATGCTGACGACGTGGAGCAGTTGAAAGCCCTCTTCTCCGACTATCAGCCTGAGCTGGTGATAAACCTTGCCCTGCCGTATCAGGACCTGACCATCATGGATGCCTGTCTGGCTTGTGGCTGCAATTATCTCGATACGGCCAACTATGAGCCGAAAGACGAGGCTCACTTTGAGTACTCATGGCAGTGGGCTTACAAGGACCGTTTTGAGCAGGCCGGACTCACCGCTATCTTAGGCTGTGGATTTGACCCCGGTGTGAGTGGCGTTTATACAGCCTATGCTGCCAAGCATCACTTCGACGAGATGCACTATCTCGATATCGTGGACTGCAATGCCGGAGACCATCACCATGCCTTCGCTACTAATTTCAATCCGGAGATCAACATCCGGGAGATTACGCAGAAAGGTCTCTACTACAAAGACGGGCAGTGGATTGAGACAGAGCCGTTGGAGATTCACAAACCACTGACCTATCCTAACATTGGTCCGCGTGAGTCGTACCTGTTGCATCATGAGGAGCTGGAGTCGCTGGTGAAGAATTTCCCCACCATCAAGCAGGGGCGTTTCTGGATGACTTTTGGCGAACAGTATCTGAAACATCTCGACGTGATCCAGAACATCGGCATGAGCCGTATCGACGAGATAGAGTATGAGGCTCCCTTGGCAGACAATCCCGAGAAGACGGTTAAGGTCAAGATCGTGCCGCTGCAGTTCCTGAAGGCCGTATTGCCTAATCCGCAAGATTTGGGAGAGAACTACGAAGGAGAAACCAGCATCGGTTGCCGCATCCGTGGCATAAAGGATGGTAAGGAGCGCACCTACTACGTGTACAACAACTGCAAGCATCAGGAGGCTTATAAGGAGACTGGCATGCAGGGCGTGAGTTA
>DFGG01000169.1:679-3793 GCA_002371695.1 bacterium UBA3756 | reverse complement strand
TGGCACGAGGTGTTCGATGGAGACCTGGAATTATAATTATTAACGCTTAAATTTCAAAACTATGGCAAAGAAAGAAACAGAAGGCGAGGCTTTGTCCCCGCAGCAAGAGAAACTGAAAGCGCTGATGGCCGCCATGGCCAAGATCGAGAAGGACTTCGGCAAGGGCAGCATCATGCGTATGGGCGATGATACGGTAGCAAACGTGGAGGTTATCCCCACTGGCAGCATCAGCTTGAATGCAGCCCTCGGTGTCGGTGGTTATCCCAAGGGACGTATCATCGAGATATTCGGTCCGGAGTCATCCGGTAAGACCACACTGGCCATCCACGCTATCGCCGAATGTCAGAAGGCGGGTGGTATCGCTGCCTTCATCGATGCAGAGCATGCCTTCGACCGCTTCTATGCAGAAAAATTGGGAGTAGACATTGATAATCTTTATATCTCACAGCCCGACAATGGTGAACAGGCACTTGAGATTGCTGATCAGCTGATTCGTTCGTCGGCCATCGATATCATCGTGATCGACTCCGTGGCAGCCCTGACGCCGAAGAAAGAGATTGAGGGCGACATGGGAGACTCTGCCGTCGGACTGCAGGCCCGACTGATGAGCCAGGCACTGCGCAAGCTTACTTCGACTATCTCGAAAACCAAAACCACTTGTATCTTCATCAACCAACTGCGCGAGAAGATTGGAGTGATGTTTGGCAATCCCGAGACCACAACGGGTGGTAATGCCCTGAAGTTCTATAGCTCAGTGCGCATCGATATCCGTAAGAAGGAGACGCTGAAGGACGGTGATACGCCTATTGGCAACATCGTGAAGGTAAAGATCGTGAAGAACAAGGTGGCTCCCCCATTCCGTAGGGCTGAATTTGAGATTACCTTCGGTGAGGGTATCTCGAAGATTGGTGAGATTGTGGACCTCGGTGTTGAACTTGATATCATCAAGAAGAGTGGATCGTGGTTCAGCTATGGTGACTCTAAGCTGGGGCAGGGGCGCGATGCCGTGAAGGCTCTGCTCAAGGACAATCCTGAACTGTGTGACGAGCTCGAGGCGAAAATCACGGAAGCCCTTTCGAAAGCATAAAAAACAATTCTCCCCAGCCAACTGGCTGGGGAGAATTGTTTCTGTTTAGTTCTCAAGCGGGGTGCCTTTTCCGCTCTTCCAGTCCTGCTTGGCTCTCTGGGCGGAACCCCTTTTGGCAGATTTCTTCTTGTTGCTGGTTGTGGCACCAGTGTTGTAGCTCTCTACACGTCCGTCTCTGCCGAAGTGGACGAAGAGCGACTTACCTTTCGAGCGATAGTAGATCCAGTCATACTTGCCAGTGTTGCCCTGCACAATCTGGTTGGGCTCCTCACCCATGGCGAGAGTAACCTCGTCTTCGCTCATGCCGATGATGACACGACCCTGCTGGATGGCAGCACGGGCAGCCGGGGTCGTCTGGCGCTCAATACCTTCACCCATGGCAAACACGTAGCCGAAATATTGCTCCATCGTCAGGTCGCGGTTAGGCAACTCGTCGGGCGACTCAAAAGAGATTTCCTTGTTGTATATACGACGCGACTCCGTCTCTGTCAGTGTCAGCATGATCAGCGGACTGCCAAGCTGAGCCTGGGCATTGTCCACACGGAAGGTGGTCATCTTGGGAACCGTCACCTCACGATCCTTGCCGTCGCCCTTGGTCATCATCTTCGTGGCATATTGGTTGTGGATGACCTTGCCAATATAGCTGGCATAATTCTTGTTGACTGACATAATGACATCCTGCAACTGGAAAGAGGCATAGAAAGTGTGCTTCAGGGAGTCCATGATAAACTCGTCATCGCGCATACCACTATTGGTCTTCGAGAGTGCAAAGGTCTGGTAGAACTCTTCGCCGAGTTCATCCTCTACGATAATCTTCACGGGGAAACTTCGGCTACCCACGCCGATGGCTGTCACTGTCACCTCACGGTCCTTGGGTATCTTGACCTCACGGTAGCCGTCGCCGTCGTATTCCGTATCGATGCGATAGATGGTGCCCTTGGTGTAGAGCTTCTTGCCCATCAGCTTCTCACGGGCGATGTCAACGTCGCCAAGGTAGGCCAGGGTGGGGACGCCCAGCTTGCCATAGCAATAGTCGTCGAACGTGCCACTGGGAATCTCGAAGTAGTACATCTTGCCATTATCCTGACAGAGGAAATTCATGCGGGAATGGCCGTCGGCACTCTCGTTGCGACCTTGGTAGACCATGATCTTATGACGAAGTGACATACTGCTGACTTCCTTGCCAGTAGCGGCATCGCTGAAAGTCTTGACAATCAGGTCATACTTCTCTGGCATAACCATGAACTTCATGCCTTCTTTCCAGTCACAGAGACTATAGTACTTGAAGTTCTGGCTGATAAAGTCAGTGGCAGTATTCTCCTCCTGTCCTTTGACCTGCTCACCTGCAACTGCCTGAGCGGCAACAGCCTTTTGCTTGGCAGAACGTGTCTTCACAATGTAGGAATTCTCCTGAGCCGATGCTGTCATGAGCATCATGGCCGACACAACCATCATAATAGTTCTCTTCATTCTTCAGGTTTTTGTTTAATTGCACTTTTTCTGCTGCAAAGATAGAAAATATTTCTGATACTTGTGCCAAAATGACGTGACAAAAAACATTTTTCTGCAAAAAAAGTCATTTTGGCACGTGCTTTGCAGTCTACTTTGCGGATTTTCATCCAAAATAACAAGATTAATAACAAATAAATAAATAGAATTATGGGAAAGATTATTGGAATTGATTTAGGAACTACCAACAGCTGCGTTGCTGTATTCGAAGGTAACGAGCCCGTAGTGATTGCCAACAGTGAGGGTAAGCGTACTACTCCTTCTGTTGTTGGTTTCGTTGAAAACGGTGAGCGTAAGATTGGTGACCCTGCCAAGCGTCAGGCTATCACCAACCCGAAGAACACTGTCTACTCTATCAAGCGTTTCATGGGTGAGAACTGGCAGCAGACGGAGAAGGAAATCTCGCGTGTGCCTTATACAGTAGTCAATGAGGGTGGCTATCCCCGTGTTGACATCAACGGCCGTAAGTACACCCCGCAGGAGATTTCGGCTATGGTGCTGCAGAAGATGAAGAAGAC
>DFGG01000169.1:262-585 GCA_002371695.1 bacterium UBA3756 | reverse complement strand
GCTGTCATCACCGTGCCTGCCTACTTCTCCGACTCTCAGCGTCAGGCTACGAAGGAGGCTGGTCAGATTGCAGGCCTGAACGTGAAGCGTATCGTCAACGAGCCGACGGCTGCCGCCTTGGCATACGGTGTTGACAAGGCTAACAAGGATATGAAGATCGCTGTGTTCGACCTCGGTGGTGGTACGTTCGATATCTCTATCCTGGAGTTCGGCGGTGGTGTGTTCGAGGTGCTCTCTACCAACGGTGATACCCACCTCGGTGGTGATGACTTCGACCAGGTAATCATCGACTGGCTCGTGCAGGAGTTCAAGAACGACGAGGG
>DFGG01000169.1:0-213 GCA_002371695.1 bacterium UBA3756 | reverse complement strand
ACGAGGGTGCCGACCTGAAGGCTGACCCGATGGCCATGCAGCGTCTGAAGGAGGCTGCCGAGAAGGCTAAGATTGAGCTGTCGAGCTCTACCTCTACAGAGATCAACCTGCCTTACATCATGCCGGTAGGTGGTGTGCCTAAGCACCTGGTGAAGACCCTGACCCGTGCTAAGTTCGAGCAGCTGGCCCACGACCTGATTCAGGCTTGTCTGG
>DFGG01000079.1 GCA_002371695.1 bacterium UBA3756 | reverse complement strand
CAGAATCTTCCGATTCCGCCGCTCCTTCAATTCTTCAATTCTTCAATTCTTCAATTCTTCACAACGATTTTCACCGTCTTCCTGGCCTCAGCCGTCTGCGCCTCGATGATATACACACCACCCTGATTGAGCTTGAAGCTCATCTCCGGGCCACAATCAGCCTCGCTGTACACGGTAGCACCGCCAGTGGTCAGAGCCCTCACGGAGGTCAGCGCCTCGCCAGCCTTCACCGTCACCAGGCTACCCCTGACGCTCACCACGATACCACCGTTGGTCTCGACGCCCGTCACAGCCGTCAGGTCGCCGCGAGTGGTCAGGAAGTAGCGGCCGTAGTCGTTGGGCTGCACCATCACGCTGCTCCCCTCGCCTACCGCCGTCACGTCGCCCGTCACGGCATCGACGACATACAACTGACCGTCGCTCAAGGCCAACTCAGAGTCATCCACCGTCACCTCCACCAGGTCGTTGCTCTCAGCGCAGCTCACGCCGAAGCTCACCACATCGATCTCCGGACGCTGGTCGATGCTCACCGCCTGCTTGCCAGCCACGGTGAACACCATCGGCACGTCGGAGAGGTTGGAGTCGAACAGCGTCTCCACATCCTCTGCCCCCACATATTCTGCCGAAGCCTTCTCGCTCAGCTCGATGGTGGCGGTAGACGATACCTCGCCGTTAGAGGCACGCATCACTAAACGGGGACGGGCGGGTGAGACACTGCTGACAAGTGGGGCATTGCCATCAATCATCAGTGAGTTGTCGAACTCAACCGGAACCGTCGGGTCTGTCACCTTCACAAAGAACGACTCCATCGGTTTTATCTGCCCTGTAGCAGAACCTGTTGCCGGGGCACCATCCACTTTCCAAAAGGCAGTGCCGAGACCGGTGTTCATTGCAAGGAACTTCGCCATGTCGATAGAAGCCATGTACGGATTACCCACCAAGTAGTACTGGTTGTCGGTATTCACATTAGGCTGGTCGAGAGCCGTTGCCGTAGTCAGTGCAACGGTCATAGAAGCCTTGTTGTCGAGTCCATCTGTCACGAATCGGCCATACTCACCAGCGGCCTTTATAGTTGTAGCCGTCACCGACCCAGCCGCATCATTATAATCATAATAGGTGTAGCTCTGGTCAGCCTTTGGCCAGCGGAACAAAGCCGTCTCTCCCGTTTCTCCATCCTTGCGATGGGCACGTGCCACGAAGCCCTGCAGTTCGTTGTACTTCACAGCCATATCATTGTAGGTGTGCGTCCACTGGGCGAACGTCGACGTAACCGCACCGCTGTACTTCAGATTAGCGGTATAGTCGGTTTTACGCGGGTCGGTCGTCTCGGTGTACACCTTGCCTCCATGCTCGCTGTGATCCCACGAGCGCTGGTAGACGGGGTAGTCCGTGCGGCTATAGGTGGTCTCATTAAAGTTGATGGGCTGGAAGGCCTCTGTCACCTGTTTGCCAGTCACCGTTGCAGGAGTTGCAAGACTATAGTCAGTGATGGCCGTTGCAGGCAGATACATATCGCCGGCATACGTTCCCTTCAGCGGAGCAGAGAGCAAGTACCACTTGTTGCGGTCCAACGCCTTCTCTACCCAAGCCTTCTGGTAGTCCACCAGTCGCTGTTGGTTGATAATCTCGGCACCCGGCTTGAAATAGATTTCTCGGCAGGCGTTACCGATAAACTTCTCGCAGTCGTAGGTCTTAACTTTACCATCGCCTACCACAGTCGTTCCGTCAGCCATCAGGTGACCCTGACACTGGTCTTGGTCGTCGCCAGCCACCAGCGGATAGCGTACCAGCATGTCGTAACGCAGATTGGTTGTAGCAACGCTCGTACCACCATCGTTAGGACTGCGGTCGGTACCCATGTCACCTGCCTGAATCACGCCTCCCAGATGAGCCTCTTTCGTATGAGGATAGGCGCGGATGCCCATATTGACGAGGCTCGGCGCACGACAGTCCTTTGGCAGCGTCACATAGCTGAAGCGCATCGGGATGAACGCATCCGTATTATATGAATTCTTCGTAGTAGAAGTAATGCTGTTCAGCGAATGTTCGCCATTGTCATCGTAGCCATCGGGATGTCCGCTGGTAGCGGTGTTCTGCTTCTTACCATCTACGTTCTCATCCTTATAGAGTTCGGCACGGGTAGAGCGGTGCCAGTTGGCATCATTGTTCCAGTTCACGTTGTAGTAGTCGCCACTGATCTGCTGCGGCTCCCAGGTGACGAACTCGGGCACAACCTTAAACACCAGGTAGATGTCGCCCTCGCATCGGCCCGTCACGCCATAGTCGCGACTATCGTAGTAAGAAGTAGACACCTCATACTCGAAGCCCTCATAGAAGGTGACATTACAGTTATCACCAGAGAAGTCAAGTTCCAAGTACATGTGGTTGGCATCAACAAGAGGTGCTTCCGAATTATCGTCGGGATTGACAATCTTGGCAAACTGTGTTCCAACAGCTGTGTTGACCCCATCACTCGAAGCAGCCGACAATGTCAGATTGACATCCTTGAAGTATAGCGGGTAAGCACTCTTCTTGTCCTTATCCTTATATGTATTGACAGGGATATGCAGCTTGTAGCCGTTATTACGAAGATTATTCAACTGCTCCAGTCCGATACGTACCACGCGCTTCTCATAACCAGAGACAGGATACTTCACATCGCTGAAGCCCAAAGCCAGTTCGGGAGAGCTGCCAAGCAGTTTGAAAGTCACCTCAAACGGCGAACAAACGGTCGTCACGCCAGTTGAGATCTCAACACTCTGCTCAACAGGGATACAAGTCACCGTGCTCGACGATCCGAAGGTATGGCTGAAGGTCGTAGAATAGGCCAATTCAAGGATTCCCTCTGTAACTGCAGCATTCAGTATAGCATAATGAGTTAAGTAACCGCTGTTCAGTCCTACCTCCGTTTTGTACGCTGATGATGCACCGCGATAGTCTGCCAGTGCCGTCTTCAGGTCGGCATAAGCATAGGTATTACCGCCACTGGTAAACGTCTCTGTCGTAGAGGTCCAAGTAGCCAGAGGCACATACACATAGTCATAGTGCAGCGTCTTGACCGTCTTAAAGCCTGTAGCCTCTTTCACGTCGGGCACTTTCAGTATCATCTGGATGCCGCTGACGGTAGCTGCGCCACCGCAAGCCACACTGATGTCGCCGCCCTCTTTGCCGCCTTCGCCATCCTGATAGGTGACGTACTGCCGCTGCGGGATGAAGAAGTTACTGAATACAGAGCACTTACTTGTAGCGCCCCAGTGCAGGCCGCCCCAGTATGACTCCTGGGAATTGACAAATGGATCCCGATTAGGATCATAGATAGACACATAGTACCGTCCACCCTCCTCTAATCCAGGGAAGTTCTGGCTGGCTATCTGGAAATAGATGGTATTATCAGCTGCCTTATACCAGCCATAGGCATCAGCCTCACGGTCGGCCTCTGCCTCTACATCCGTAGCAGGATTGAAGTTCGACTTCACCTTCGATACGCCATAGGTAAACGTACCGTCGTCAGCCAACTTGTTGCCAGCGCCGTCATATTGCGGATACATGCCCGGGGCCGTCACCACCGTACCGTCGTCCTCACGGCAGATGCGCCAGTAGATGGTCTTCTCTGTATCGCTCTTGCCATACACGTTCTGTAGACCCTCGGCATCCATGTAGATCTTCAGCTTACCGTTCGTTGGGTCTTCACAAGTAGTATTGCCCGACTGCGAGAGCATCACCTTCGACGTACTGGTGTAAATCTTCAGTTCGTCGATGGCAAAGTCGGCGCCTCGGGTATCCTTAGCATAGTTGATCACCTCGGCAACAAAGTGAGTAATCTCATCATTGAAATCTACAGGAATGGTTGACATGCCATAAGTCTGATTCCACACGCCCGAACTGCCGCCCGTTGTCTTTATATCACCTGTATGGAAGGCCACCACTCTATGACGATTGCCGCCTTCGTCAATACCCACGATACGAATCAGCAGCTCTGGCTTGGTATCTGCGGTTGTCATATCAGCCACAGCAGCCGTAAAATAGATAGAAGAGCCGTGACAGAGGTCGGCGGTGAAAGGAATAGTGGCGATGGTTCGCGACTCATCTGAGGCATCAGTATAGAGGAACGAGCCGTATTTGGATTTGTCCGTCACCGTATGCGTATAGTCGTAGAGCTCTTTATTACTCCACCAATAGTAATTATAAGGTATAGGATATGTCAGATTACCCTCTGAAATACCTGCTATATTCATCGACTTCAAGATGATATAGTCACCATGCTCTGGCGAGATGCCTGGCCCCATGCCATTCTTAACCGTCGGCACCAACTGCGGATAACAGAAACCATACTGCACATCGTCCCATTCAAAGGGAACGTATGTTAGGTTTTCAGCCGGCGAAGTGGGCTTATCATACCAGTTCGTCGTACTGTAATACTCCGCCTCCTTACCACTTACGTTCGGATTGGTCTCCGGGTTACCGTCAAAGTCCACAACACCAGCCAGATCGTAATGATAATCCAGATACTCATCCGTACGTTCCAGATTGGCAGACAAGTTCGACACAGGAATAGCAGGTGCCTCGATGAAGTGTAACTCGTAGTGAACCACTGGTGCATAATTACCTGTACCTGCTTTCACATCAAATGTACCATTACCTACATAGCCTACGACATGGAACTTCTTACCGTCTGTAATATTAGGACCTTCCTCACCTTTTAGGTTGTAATATTTTTCAGCGCCTGTAGTAAAATCGCTGAAATTGAAGGTCTTGATACGATCATCCGCATCACCAATCTTCTTCTTCCAGATACCTGCATCATTCTCGAAGTATGCATACCACTGCACCTTATTAGCTGAAACATAGTTAGGAGTCTCAGAGGTTCCTGTGTTCAGGATATAGTTCAGCAGATTGTGCTCATCGAGGCGCAAAGCAAAAGAACCCGTCTTACCAGCGCCGAGCGATACGACCACCTTACCTTTGTTCTCTGCCAAATTGAACATATTGTACTCCTCATTAACAAATTCGTCATGCATTTCAGCATCTGTTCCTTTTGCTTTGATAATGTCCTCCGCAGAAATCAAAGTGTTTTTGGAAGACTCCAACAAGTTAGCGCTCTCGCTGGCCGGATGAATATGGAAGATATAGCGGTTGCTCAACGTAGGTTCATGCAACAGATAAGAACTACTGCCAACAGCCACGATACCATCAGAATACTTACTGACATCGCAGGCGATATCGAAGGACTCTGTGAAATCTGCTGTAGGAGTGAAAGTGACACCAATGTTTTCAAAGTCAGGATGAACACCCGTGTCTAAAGCAAGAGCAAAGAGTCCTCTGCCATCAATGCTCTTCAACAGCGTACCGGTAGGAGCTGCAAAAGTGAAGTTGCCATCCACGACAGCCTTGTCAGTCTTCCAGTCATACCAACGGAAATAGCCACGCGGCTCAAGAGCATCATCATGACTCGTATTAACAAAGTCCTGGATAGGCAGAAGCAGCTTACGCGTCTCGCCTGGTTTTATATACACCTCATACTCCCAAGTATGCACACCCTGACGGATGTCGCCCGTAAAGTCTTCAGCCTGCCCGGTTGAGGTATTCCATACCTTCTGAGCCTGACTGCCACTGCTACCATCAGGAGTAATATAGTCACGTCCACTCTCACCCTTGTAGTGTACGAAAGGCAGAGCATCCAACTCATCAGATGCTATTAGGTTAAACACATACTTCACCTGCATATTCGTCGGCTCACAATCGGGCAGCGACATGCCTGTTCTGTCTGTAGTAACGACGCAAACCACTTTGTAGTTCTTATAGTCTGTGCCTTTATCATAGCTGGACGGAAGAGTGATTGTAGGATCAAATTGTGTCTTGTTGTATTCGTACAAGTTGGGCAGAATATAATGACCATAAGTATTGTTCTTGGTATAGGCCTCAGTAGCAGAAAATCCCCAATCTGCCATATCAGATACTAAGTTACCTTCCGCGTCAGTCACATACCAGCGAACATATCCATTTGCCCTAACATTGTCAAGAGTGGAGGATAACTCTGTCAGTATTTCTTGATAATTAGCAAAGAGTGACGGAGATATCTTTCCTGTAGTCTTGTCATACAGAGCAGTCTTATAGACTGTCTTCACCGTCGCAAGATTCTCTGCCTCAAACGGTTTATCCTCGAAGTGGAACGTATATTGCATCTGCAATGTTGCAGGTTCCTGTGTCACAAGATGGGTATCATTATCAAGTTTTTCAGTGCCGTCAGTACCGATGGTGCAGACGAGATCATAATCCGTGATAGCAAACTCGGTGCCAGGGCTTACTGGTGATCCGTCAATCATGATACGTAGAATCTCGTCCAAGTCAACTTGCCCGTCATCAAGCTTTTTGCTCCAGAAGAGCCCGTACTTTTCTTTATCGCAAGGCCTAAATGTCTCGGCATCGATATTGCAAATACCTTTTGGAATGTATGTCTCCACCCCCGTCGCTTTATTCTTCAGGAACCAACGGATGTAGAAGTTCTTCCCGCTGACGGAAGCTCCGGGATAGTTCGTTGCCCAGAAACTCTCGTCCATAGAGACAGAGGCCAGCGTTTCTAAGTTATCCTTGTCCTTCAGCAGAATCTTGGAGTTCGCAAAGTCAAAGTCGATGCAGAACTTCTTCGGTGCTGCGTTCCACTGGCTTGCTGCAAGTTTGAAGGTCTTCTCCACCTTTGTCCCAGTCACCTCACCCTTAAATGGCTCGGCATAGGTAAAGGTGAATTCTGTGTCCCATGCTGGTTCCTTAGTCACCTTATTATCAGCCACAGTACTACCGTCTGTTGCATTATCCAATGTAGTAGATATACGAGCCACAAGGATATAGTCCTCAAGGTTCTTCCCTGATGGCAAAGTCATTTTGGGAATATCCAAGCTACCTGTTGCCTTTGTTGTCGTACCGTCTGTGCTATACCAGATATAGCCATGGTCTGCATCGCGATAGAAGCCTGATGGCAAGGCTATCCAAGGATTGGTTGCTGTAGTTGCATCTGTTACGATATCTCCTTTAGAGTCTGTTACATACCAGCGGATATACTTTGCATCCACACTGGGCCAGTTGTCTGGGCGCTTTGCAGCAGGTAGTTCTATTGAATTAGTAGATTTGTCATAGCCGTTATCTGTATTAAGGATTATCTCCTTGCTGGGATTAGAGCCAGATATAGACCCTTTCCTGTCACTGAGGAAAGTGTCAACTGGCTTACCTGTAGGTGTAAAGTGGAATACATAGCGTATCTTAATTTCTGGCTCTACTCCACCAGAAAGGTTCTCGTCTGAAGCGTCGCAGACAACAGTATAATCTGGATATAAGCTGAAAGTATCACTATTTGGGGCAAAAATATATGGTGCGGTGATTTTCGAGAAATAATCGTTATTAAAAGGTGACGAATAGAAATAATAATTACCAGTTCCCCACGTGCAGGGCCACTGGCTACCTTCAGCAGTGTTACGCACATTAACCGACCATCCCGTATATGAAGCGAGATAATTGTTTTCCATAGTAACCTTATTACCGCCAGAATCTAACAGATACCATTTCAGGTAGCCATTTGCGACGAGTTCACTTTGCGTCTTACCTAAACCTTTTTCTGAAGTAGTTATATCATCTGTGACTTTAAAGGAATAGCTGTGTTGATCCCACTTAACATACTTATCTATAGTCTTAACTGGATAAACAAAATTACAGTTAACCTGATTCGAAAGTGTTGTAGGTTCTTTTGTAATGTTTTCGCCACTAGAAGGATCCATTCCTGTGATGTCATTAGCAAATACGCCTATCAGAAGATAATCTTTCAAATTACCTCCTGCAATTGTCAATGTAACATCATCCAAATCCTCTGCTGTTAGCCCAGTACTATTATAGAGATAGACTCCATGCTTCGTTTTAGGACAATTGATCTGACCTGTAACGGTTATTGCGTCACGACTAATATCCAAAGCTGTGCTAGGGTCTGATTTAGAAACAACATAAAATCGAGCATACTTCGCACCTGCATAGGAACTGAAATCTACAGTAGCAGATGTCTCAGAAGCACTAGCAACTTCTTTTTCCAATTCAGAAGGAGTACCAGCGAACGTGCCTATAAAGGTATCGGGTTCCTTTCCTGTTGCGTTGAAATAAAACTTATAAATTATCTTTGACTCGGGTTCTGTAGTAACAGAACTGCCATCTACTGTTGGGGCTACATCTGTTCCTTCACATACTAAAACACAATTTTCATCAAATGTTGATGGTGAGTAAAATGTTGGCGTATCCAAATATAATAGATTGGCCACCCCCCACTGCAAGAAGGCATTTGAGTTATCCCAATGCTTCGTTCCATTATATATAAAAACTTGTTTCTTGGATGTATCATATACATATGGCCAAAAACCATTTTGTCCTTTAAACCCATAAGCAGCCCCGCTAGCAGACCCTGTATTCAAATCTTGTTTGACATCATTATATAAAACATACCATTTTATATAATAATGATCTTTCATATCATCTTTAGTTGTACTTAAATGAGATATTAAATCTGTAACAATTGGAGTCACAGAATTAGTCCCCTTTACCAAATACTTTTCTATGGTTTCTGCTCCCCACGCACTACCGACCATCCCGATTATCAGGATGAGGAGCATGGCAACCCTTCGGGCGAGGCTGGAGCCTGGCCTGAGTATCGTCCGGGTATGGCCTGGGGAATCCTCCGGGGCACTGTCTTTAAAGTTCGGCGCAGCCATTTGCGCCACTGTCTGTCTAATTTCCGTGCGACTCTGGAGCCCGCGGGCCTCCGTCTTGTTTGTCATCACTTTCATTGTCTTGTCTATCTTTTTAGTTATTTATTCCTTAGTTTTTTACTTATGTCGTTTTATACGTCAGTATTCTGTTCTTATACCATTTGAAATGGTGACTATGAGCCTCTGCCATACAACAAAAAGGTTGAAGAACCCCGCTATCCCCGCTACAATCCGTGTAACGTGTTGTTGCACAGGCGGTTATCGGTAGCGGGGTTGCTCAAAACCCCGCTACAACCCCGCTACAAACCTGCTACAACCCCCGCTATTTTCAGGCTTTTATCGGAAGGAGCAGCAAGTTTTGGTTGATTATTGTGCGCTTCATTCTGATTTCTTTACATCAGATATGGATGCGTTTGCCTGACATCATAGTCGGCCATGCTTTTTCGCCCCGATTCATTTTGCGTAGGCGCGTAAAGCCTTTTGCGTAGGCGCGTAAGGTGTTTTGCGTAGGCGCGTAAGGTAGTTTAAATGCACCTTGCTCCCACTCCGAAGCATCCTTTCACCCACTCCGAAGTATCTTTGCACCCATTCCGAAGCCTTTAGGCTCCGACAGAGGCTTCCTCTCAGCCAAATCCAATGTCATATTGCGGCAACATAGTGTGAGATCGTAGCAAATTCATGGCAGGGGCGGTAGCGGGATGTAGCGGGGTGGTAGCGGGGTTTAGAGCAACCCCGCTACCGATAACGCACTGCATATCACCACGTTACACGGATTGTAGCGGGGATAGCGGGGTTATTCGCTTTTATTGCATATATACAGAGGTCATCATGTCAAAGAGCGATGGACGGCTGTCTCGCCGCACCTATCTATACAGAGAATCCCCGCCAGCCGCATCGGGCCGACGGGGAAACGCCTTGTTTCGTTTCCGGATACACAATCCAGCGAGGGGAAAAAGCTATATCAGGCCGTTCTCTCTCAGCCAACGCCTTTTAACGGGTCTTGGACCTGCGCTCACTCTGCTTATCAGAATAAACCTCCCAGGCAAAGCCACAGCCTGCAACAACGCCTACCAAAATCAAAAAATAAATCGTAGCCATAATCTTATTCAATCTTTAATTCTTATACTTTTCTTGTAAGAGTAATATCCCCATAAATAGAGTACCAAGAAGACTAAATGTTCCTTGATGCATTCATATTCGTATAGATTTTACAGTTCACGCTGCAAAGATACGAAGAATGATTGAAACTTCCAAATGATTGGGGGGAATAATTGCGAATACCCTCCCCAGCCCTCACGCAAGAAGGGAACTGGATTGTGTGTCATTAAGCCAAAGAGCAATATATCAGCGCGCCTTCAGCCTTCTTCGGGCATTGGGCGCGACAAGTTTTCTTTTCGTTAGTGGCATCTGCTTGCAGAACGGCGACGTGCCGTCGCATGGTCTTGCTTCAGATGCATATAGAAACGGTAGGTCAGGATGCGGGGCGTCGTGGCACCGTTCACATAGAGGTTGACCTTGAACTCATGGAACACCTTCTTGTCGGCCCCACTCTCCTGCGGAGCTATCTGTCCGAAGATGTAGGGGCGATATGCATCAGTGGTATTGGGACGCCATTTGGTAGCGCCTTCGTTGTTATAGAACACCGGCCAGTCGCCATTCTCCGAATAGTCTACCGCCGTGGGGTAGACAGGCAATGAAGTCGGATAGATATTGTCATCTGGCAGACCTGTTGAGCCAGGACTACCGTAGAACTTGGCCGTTGCCGTTCCGCTATTATAAGTCAAATCAAATACCGTATTTGCCGTTGCATCGGTATACGACTTGAAGGAGTTCGTCCAATCGGCAGCTGCTGCCGTTGTACCTGCGCCATAGAGCGTCCAATAAGTTCCGCTTCCACCAGATGTAGCGGAGAAAGCCACCTCATCGGTCTTATCAGTAGATCCTTCAGCATAATAACGCTTCACAGTCGGCAGCAGATGGAAGTGTCCGTAGTCATGGAAGAGCATTTCGTAGACATGGTTGGTGGCATCCACCTCATGCACACTTGCCGGATACACACCGATCTCAGGGAAGTCGTAGGGTATCATCTCCAAGCGATAGCCATCAAGCACGATGGGGATAACTCGGTAGTCGTTGCGGGCTATATATGCCCAGTTGTCTGCTCGTTTGGTGCTATAGGTAACATTACCGTTAGCGTCAATTGTAATGCCGGAGTTCTCACCTGAGCTGATGAGGGCATAACGATAATCATCGTTATCCAGTTCCAGTTCCACATTGAACAGGCCACCATTCAGACCGTTTTCTGTAGGGGCAACACTCTCATTGACATAGAAAGAAACCGAGGTGTATTTACCTGTCTCAGAAGCCAGTTTGGGGTTAGTAAGTACACTATATTCCTTATTCACTTTTACAGGAGTAGTAAATACTATATCCTCCCTTTGGGTGTAGCTGGTGTTCAGATTGGTTTGGATGTCTCCATGTGAATACTCCATCGTATTTTTATATGAGAGGTTGGGCAATAGCTTCAGGTTGGTCTCTGTGACTGTTGGATTCTTGGTGACATCCTTGAAGGTAATCTTCTTGATGTTGATGTCCTTGCCCGTCACGTTGTAGAAGCGCAATTCAATTTTAGCCAGCATTCTGACCACAATGAGATCGAGCTTAGTGCTGCTGGTGATGGTGGCTGTCTGCACATTACTCATGGGTATGCCGTATGAGCCAAAGCCGTTATCATCCGTTGTTGCGAACTTGGCGAACTTATTGCCACTGACGGCAGCATTGATATCAACATCGGCAGTCGCTTGATTAGTATTGTTGTTCGAGCCACTCTTGTAGACATGGCCAAGATCACTGATGGCGGTTCCACCTGTAGCAGGCGTGTCGCCTACGGCTTTCGAAACTATTTCATCTGAAGAAGGCGTTGGAACGGAGCCGGTAGGAAGATTCAATAGCGTTTCAAGTTTTGTTCCACCGATATTTGCGAAAGAATAGAAGCGATAAGTACCGAGAGGCAGCGTTGCAATGGGGTCAACCTCACGGTCATCATCAGTCCCAGCAGTATAAGAGCCAGTTGGTTTGCATGAAATAATCTGCTTCACAGCATCCGTAGCATCTTCCACGATGACCACGGTCCAGATATTCATCATCTCCTCATCCTTGGCTATAGGGTCACGCCATCCATCGCGAGTCCTGGCATTAGCATTATTGCCGGAACCAGCAGGTGATATATGCAACTTCACCTGAGCATAGCCTTCCTTTAGTACAGGTTCTCCCCCACTCTTCACCTCGTTTACCTCGTCCTCGCCTTGACAGCTGGCGAGCATCATCAGTGCTGGGAGAATCAGGAGATATGATAGTCTGAATCGTTTCATCGTATATCAGTTTTTAGAGCGTTTACATATAGATATATTCGTGGATATAGGGATCCCACTTCTTCACCTTGATGGAGAGCTCCATCGAGCCCTTCTTGTCGATGCTGTTGATGCTGATGCGGTAGATGTTGTTGCGCACGACGCCGTATTTCATGGCAGGGGTAGCCCCCATAGTCTCCGCTTTGTCAAGGGGAGTAGTATAAGGCAGGATGTCGTAAGTAGCCGCATCGCCTTGATGGCGGAGATAGCTTAGGTAGACGTATCGGGTGCCAGTGCCCGTACCGTTCTGGTAGTAATAGCCGATGATAGCGATGCCCGTGGCATGGTCGTAGAGTTTCGACGTTGGCAGCAGGCAGTTCTCCATGGGATAGCAGACAACCACGTTCTCCTTTTCGCTGATAGTTGATTTTGATGAAGAGGCATGCATGGCCTCTATGGAGTGATAGTATGGATTGTCCGTAGTATTATCCAACTGCGGCTGTGTAGGATAGGAGCTGTTACCGATAAGGGTATAGATATTAGCTAATGGACTAGTCAGCGGCGGAGTCACAATCGTCGTTTTATCATCCGTTTTCGGATCTATCACATAGTTCGTCGTCGTTTCGTTAATCAAGTATTGAGTCGTTGTGGCGTCGCTGATGTCAGTCCGCAGACGTTTGAGAAGGTACTCTATGCCGTACGTGGCATGTCCGTTAGTCAGATTGAAGGGCACAATACCCGTAACG
This sequence comes from bacterium UBA3756, assembly GCA_002371695.1. The sequence goes on along the minus strand of DFGG01000079.1, from coordinate 15,750 downwards.
ACAAACTTGTCTGTAATGCTACCACTCACGTTGTACTCATAACCGGGAATCGTATAGGCAGCATTATCCGCGCTAGTCTTGTAGCCGTTGGAGTTGGCAGCATGGAAGTCGATACGTGCAGCCATGCGCTCAATCCGAAGAGGCTGACCAGTGAGGTCAAACAATCGGTCCTGCCCTTTGACATGTGGAGTGCCATCGAGATTCTTGGCAGTCACGCTGCCAAAGTTGATGGTATTGTCCTCTTCCGACGACATGACGAAATTGGTACAGTCGTCAGCAGACTTAGTGGGGTCACCGACATAGATGGTGCTGAGCGTCTTGTTGCGCAAATCGTTCAGCGTACTGGTGCCCTCAGTGAGCGATGCTGCCACTTCTGGAGCATTGGCTATCACTATGGCGTGATAGGCGGCTCCAAAATTCAGAACATTAGCACCGAGGGGCTGCACGCCTGTAGTGTAATAAGCCTCATCGGTCTTAGTCGCATATTCCGTATTCTGAGTGTCTCTGTGGCCAAGAGTCACGGGGAAATAGCGCACCAGCTTAAGCACGGGCACGGGGTCTGCTGTAGTATTGATGCCATCACCATCCTGATAGAGTATAAGGGTGATGCCCGTCACGGTGTTCTCGCGCTCGAAGCCTGCCTCGCGCCCGTCACCGTCTTCCCCACCCTTCGGCTCGTCGGCACGGGTGTGGGTAGTCCTGCCGCTGACGGCAATCGCAATATTGATATAACAGTCACCAACGCTCTGCTCTACCAGTCTGTCGCTCTCGAAATCTCTACAGGCAGACATCATAGCCAGGCAGGTCATTGCTATGAAGATTATTTTCAGCCGTCGGATAATCATTGTCATTCTTATATATAGGTATTAAGAGGGGTTTCTATTTCAAGTTGACGTTCTGTATGCGCTTGGCCCATGACAGCACGTTGATGTCGAGCGAGAGGCGAACCTCCGCATAGTGCCACTCTTCATTCCTGATGAAGAAATCGAGGTAGAAGTCGTAGGCACGGTCGAGGTATTCCTGCCGTCCGTAGGCATAGGTGTCGTAGGCGTTACGGCCCTGTGCCAGGAAGTCGGTCAGATTGATGGCGGCTACCTCCTTGCCGGTTTTCTTGTTGCGAATGATGAGGAGCGCATTGTCCTCGGGGGTCTCATGCCAGATGAGGCGGTTGAAGGTGATGCAGGCATGCGCCGTCTTGTCGATGTCGGTGCCATGCTGGTCTTTCGCTGTGGTGTCCCACTTGCGGAAGGGTGTGTACACGAGGTCGTCGTCGGGCAGCAGTGCATTGTTGTATGCCAGCTTGCCGTTGTTGTCTACGATGAAGAAGTCGAAGTCCTCGGCAGCTATGCTGAGGCGCTCGTCCTCATCGAGGTTGTGAAGCGATACGGTGAGCATCTTGGTGTCGCGCACCATGGGGATGGTGGTCACGGAGTATCCGACATTCTTCACGCTGACGGGTTCCGTGCCGCTCATGCCGTGCCAGAGGGTATCCATCGGGGCGGCGTTGCTCACCATGGGGTTACTGCCGTCAGTAGGAGCAGTGCGGTCGAGGGTGACCGTCAGGTTCTCATTGCTCTCGCCCACGGCGAGGTCGGAGCGGCGGTATTTTGCACCGCTTGTTGTCAGCGTCTGTGCATAGGGCTTCTGGTTAGCCAGTGCGATGAAACGGTAGTTGCCGTCAGGCAGGTCGGTGATGTGCATGCAGTAGCCATAGGTTCCGTCGAGCAACAGCATTCCCATCTGGGGTATGTCATTGTTTTCGTAGGTGCGTATGAAGCGCCCCTCGCTGTCGAATACATACAGCGTCACCCCGCCGACGTGGTCCTTGAACATATCGGCGCGCTGGAGGTTATAGTCGTACTTGAAGTTGACGAAGAGTCCGCAGTAGGTTTCGTCTACGTCTTCCTTCATCATCTTACAGCTGGTGAGCATTGTGAGTGATAAGATTGCCAAAAAGAAGTATTTTACTTTCATATCGTTTGTATTCGTCAGCGATTATTGTCTTTTGTTTTAAAAAGATGCGGCCGTCCCGCCCTTCGGGGCGGCCGCACGGATAGGATAAGTTATTAATTCTTCAAATTCCATGTCTGCGGACGCTTAGCCCACGAGAGGATGTTGATGCGAGCGTTGATGTAAACATCATCGAGTTCATCATCAGGATGTTTAGGATCCGGAGTGTCGGGATCCGTCGGATCTGGAGGTGTAGTATTGCTATCAATGGTTGTCGGCACAGTAGATCCAATCTTCTCAATCTTGTTGATAGTCAGCAGATACCAGTTGTTACGTACCATACCGTAGCGACCCAGATAATTAGCGTCGCGTCCAGGAGCTGCTGGATAGATATTATCGATACCAGACTCTGTAGGCACAGGAGAGGTGTACTCTCCGTTGTTCCAAGGAGTCAGTTCGTCGCCAAAGTGCTTAATGCGAAGCTGATAGTAGGTTGCACCGCCCTTGTAAAGTTTAACCAAGCCCAGCTGTGTATTCAATGCAGTAATGTTTGCAGCTTCAACAGTCTTCGTAACGGATTCGATAGTAATAGAAATGCCATTTACCTTGGTTGTTCCGGCTGCAGTGCTGCTCCAAGTGATTGTCATTTTATCCTTATCAAGGGTCTTACCTGGATAATTTGTGTTAAACCACGTGTTGAAACTGGCCTGATCCTTCAAGTTGGAGATAACACGGTTCTTGATATCATCAGCAGTGTAGAGAGTCTTGCGGTCCTTGCCAACAGTATAAAAGTCGTTTCCTGAATTCATCGTCACTTTCACCACTACACGAGTAGTGTTATTGTATGTCATGTGTTCAACATCAAACGTGTTTTCAAGACAATACAGGGGTACATCAATTGCTTTCAGATCTGTATCAAAGCTAGCCTGAGAAAAATTGCCTGTTGCCCAAGGAGTGTTGTAGTTGGGGTCTTCTGCCCAATAAGTTCTCCACAACTTGGCCGTTCCATAATATTTGTCAACAGCATTGTTACCAACAAAGCGATACTTGTCATCATAGGCTACAGTCCCATGACTTGTGAGATTCCATTTAATATTAGGCACGTTACGTACAATATACGAAGACTTATTGGTCTGGTCGAGAGTCCAGCCGTTAAATGTAGCTGTCACAGCACCATCTGTGTAAGTCTTAATTTTTCCATCGACAGTAACAGCACCAGATGTAACACCATCAATGGTCACCTTTGCCACACCGCGCTCTACATAGATATCGGCTGCGGCTGCTGTGGAAAGTTCAGCTGCAGCTTCACTGGCAAAGATACAATTGGTTGGAATCTCCACCAGTGTTGTGCATAAGTCTGTTTCTCCTGGATCAACGCTTCCTCCTTGCTTGGTAAAGAGTACGGCATTAGTCATAAAGAAATAGTCCTTGCCATCCTTTTTGTAAATAAAGTCACTAGTATTCACATTTGCAGAAGCAACTGTTGCTGCCTGCAGGTCTGCAAGTTTCGGACTAGTTTTTTCAACGCCTTTTACAAGGATTTTATTGTCTGCAGTACTCTGCTCTATCACCCCCGTACCATTAATTACAGCCAACGCATAGAGTTTATTTGTTGGCTTCTCGTTCAACTGTGCAGTGTACTTCTTGTTAGTCGTTATCTGGTTGGGGTCATCAGTAACTTTTGCAAAACCACTAGCATCTAGCTTGATAACCTGAACGAGCTGGGCAGTAGTTTCAGAAGTACCTTCAAAAAGGAGTAAGAGCACATTGTCGACAGCATACTCCTGATTCAAACCATCATCAAGGTGAGTTGCTTCCCACTCAGCACGTGTAGATGCAGGAGACGTGGTTGGCAGATTGATGTTCACGTTGAAAAAGCTGCCTCCTTCAACCTCTGTTACTTTTTGTTCTTTTTCCTCCAATGCATCGTTCGAGGCGCATGCACCGAACAGTAATCCTACTGCTGCGAGTGCCAAGAAACTTAATTTTTTCATAAGCTTTGGAATTGTTTTTTAAAAATTATTAATAATATGAATTAGAATTGTCTTTTTTGACCTCTTTTTGACCTCCCCTATTTGACCTCCCCTAACCCCTCCTGTAGGAGGGGAATGGTAGGAGAAAGGTCTCCTGTAGGAGGGGGATGTGGGAGAAAGGCCTCCTGTTGGGGGGACTCTCCGAGGGGGGGGGGACTCTCCGAGGAGGGACTCTCCGAGAGGGGGACTCAGCGGAGGATCTGGATGGCCTCCAGGTTCTTCGTCACGTCGAGGCCCTTCTTGGCAGCCGACTGGAGGAGTCGCTCGGCATCGTCGTAGCGCTTCTGGATGATGGCGATGACGGCACGGGCATTCTCGGCCTGGGCACTGTTGCCAGCACGCTCCAGCAGGCTTTCGGCCTTGAGCAGGTCCTTCTGGCGGATGGCCACATTGGCCAGGTTGACCAGGGCCTGCGGGTCGTCGGGATAGATATTGACGGCCGTCTGCATCACCTTATTATATTCGTCGCTATAAGGCTTCATGGTCTGAGCCACGTCCCACATCTCACGGAGAGAGAGCTGGTAGGGCTTGGTCTTGTAGATCTGCTTGGCCTGCTCGAGGGTGAAGTCGCTGAACTTGAACGAGATGTCGTAGTCGGAGCGGCGCAGTCCGGGATAGACGTTCTGCAGCAGGTAGCGGTAGTCCTGCGGATACTGCTGTTTGATCTTCCACTCCTTGGGATCGGGCTGCAGCGAGCTGTCGTCGATGATGGCGAGGATAGCGTCGCGGTTGGGCAGCACGTCGGTGGTCATCTCCTTGACGGCGGCACGCAGTCCCTCCCAGTTCTCAGCCGTGGCCTCAGCCTTGGCGAAAGCACTGGCAGGGAGGTTGTAGAGGCGCTTCACGTATTCGGTCAGGCTCTGCGCACGGTTGGTGGCGAGCATGAGGTTGTGGTTGTAGGGCGACTCCGGCGAGGCATAGCCGTGGATCTTCACGCGGTTGACGCTGCAGTTGGGGTCCTTCACCATCACGTCGAGCGTATCAGTAATCTTGCGAATCTCTGTGCGGTTGTTCATATAGTCGGGCTTCACCTCCCACTTGTTCACCACGAAGGTGATGTAGGCTGAGCCGTGCAGCGAGCGTTCCTTCTTGGCTGCAGCGGGCACGATGTCGGAGAGTGCGATAAGCTCGTAGGGGTCGATCTCCTTGAGGGTGTAGAGGTGAGCCAGTTCAAGTTTCAGCGGGTCGCCGCATCCGCAGAGGTCACACTCCAGTTCGATGTCAGCGGTGCGGTGCCAGGGCTGTCGCTCCACGGCGTCGGTATAGCTGATGGTCTGCGGCGTATTGTTGTACCGGCGCACCTTCAGATTGTTGTCGGCATACATGGGGTCGATGCCGTCGCGCTCGAAGATGATGTTCTGCGTGCGTCCCGTGAGGATGAGCGTCTTCATGCGCTGCCGCTGGGTCTTGTCCTTGCTGACGATGACCGGCGTGAAGGCGCGGTAGCGGTTGGACGACACACGGAGCGAGTCGAGGACGAAGTCGAGCGAGAGCGTGGTATGGTTGTCATTGGTAGTCACCTTGATGTTTTCGGCCTTCAGGCGGGTGTCTCCCCGCTTGTCGCCCGTCAGCACGATGGTGGACTGTGCAGCCGCTGACATGAGTGTCAGCATGGCTATGATGGATAAAGCGTATCTTTTCATATCTCTCAGTCGGTTAGAACATATACATTAATGAAAGGGCGAGCTTGGTGGGCCCGATGTACCACTTGTTGCCGTCTTCGAGAGGCTTGCCGCAGACACCGCAGTCGAACTTGTCGTACTTGATGTAGGCGGCACCCACGCCGACGGAGGCCTCGAAGTTCCAGTGGCGCGAGAGTACCCACTGATAGCCGTAGGCCAGGCCGGCACCGGCGAACCATCCCTCGAAGCGGTAGTCCTTCAGCTCGTCCCACCAGCCGAAGGGCACCTTGATGTTCATGGCATCGAACTCACCCCCGAAGGCATGTACGCCGAGGAAGGAGCCGTTGAACCGATGGCAGAACCAGTAGCGGAACTCGGGATTGACCACCCAATGCTTGAGATACTTGCGGTCGGAACCGCTTCCGAACTTCCAGGGATTAAGGCCGTAGAACACCTGAAGGGTGTGCTTCTTGCCAGTTGCGAACTCCAAGCCGAGGTTTGGGGTCGTAGCCGCATCATACAGCAAATTGGTCTTCAGCGCAGTTTGCTGGGCGTGTGCCTCCTGGATTCCTGTAGTCAAAAGGAGGGCTGTGACAGCCATCAATATTACCTTTTTCACCTTTATGTAAATTAGTGTATTTAAGTTTATTCTCTTATTCTTGCGTATACTTGAGCAATTTAGGTATTGCAAAGATAACATCTTTTTATGAAGAAACCCCACAAATGGGGAGCAAACGCTGATAATTTAGGTTAATTTTACAAAATAAAACAAAATATTAATCTTCATTAACAATCTTGCATACTCTTCACTCGTCGATATCGAAATTCTCGATGCCCATCCACACGACTGTTCCGTCGGCGGTGCACCGGTAGGCACGAGGGATAGTGCTGAGCGCGAAGAGGTTATAGATGCTGCGGTCTGGCTGAGGTGAATAAGGGATGACGAGCTGATGAGCCTGCCAGAAGGCGGCGATGCTCTCCTCCGACTCCTCGCGGGCAATGGCAATCATGCTGAATCCGGGGTCGGACCGGTGGCGCAGGTAGTAGTCATTGAGTTCAGGCAACTCCCGCTGGCAGTCGGAGCACCCCGTATTGAAGAAGACGATCACCGTGGGGCCTCCGAGACTGACGGAGGAGAACTGCCAGCGCTGCACGCCGTTGGTCACCTCGACGGAGAAGCGGGGCAGCTTGTCCCCCACCCTGACGACTGATCCTTCGTCGGAGCCGGCGTCCCGTTCGCCCGACTCGTCGACGACGCATCCGCAGAGCAGGCTGACGACCGCAAATATGTACAATAACCGTTTCATCCCTGCAAAATTAAGATATTTCGGCCAATAACCAAAGAAAAAAGCAAGAAATTTTCACCAATTCAAAAAAAATACCTATCTTTGTCGCCAATTACAATGACTATATTATAAATAAGGTGTATGAAACAGTTCTTTAAAATGACACTCGCCACCATCTGTGGCATCGCAATCTTCATCACGCTCAGCGGCCTGTTCATGGTCATCTCCCTCGTAGGGATGGTGGCCAGTGAGTCGGCCTCCACGAAAGTCAAGGACAACAGCGTCTTCGTCATCTCGCTCTCCGGCACCGTCGACGAGCGTGCCGAGGGAGGCAGTCCGCTGGATGCACTCATGGGAGCCGCCGACATGAGCGCCATGGGTCTGGACGACCTCGTCAAGGCCATCCGCAAGGCCAAGGACAACGAAGACGTGAAGGGCATCTATCTGGAGGGCGGTACCGTCACCTTCGACTCACCCGCCACGGCCCAGCAGTTGCGCGACGCCCTGAAGGACTTCAAGAAGAGCGGCAAGTGGATCGTGGCCTATGCCGACCAGTACCTGCAGGGTGCCTACTACGTGGCATCGGTGGCCGACAATATCTACCTGAATGCCGAGGGCATGATCGACTTCAAGGGTCTCGGCGTGAAGGGCGAATACTATAAGGGCCTGTACGACAAGCTCGGCGTGAAGTACCAGGTGGCCAAAGTGGGCAAGTACAAGAGTGCCGTGGAGCGCAACATCCAGACCAGCATGAGCGACTACGACCGCGAGCAGCGCATGGCCTACACCAGCGGCATCTGGCGCTACTGGCTCAAGGAGATGGCCGAGGGCCGCAAGGTGAAGGCCGAACAGCTCGACCAGCTGGCCAGCGACAGTATCATGGCCCTGGCCAGTGTCAACGACTACGTGAAGGCCAAGCTCGTCGACAAGGTGCTCTACCCCGAGGAGATCAAGGCCGAGATCAAGAAGCGCCTGAAGCTCGACGATGACGACGACATCCCCCAGCTGACACTCTCGGAGATGCTCAACGTGAAGTCGAAGGACAAGAGCGACGGCGAGAAGATAGCCATCTACTACGCTTACGGCAGTATCGTGGACAACGAGGCCCTGAACCTGCTCGACGGCGGTGGCCACAGCATCGTGGGCAAGACCACGGCCCAGGACCTGAGGAAGCTGGCCGACGATGACGATGTGAAGGCCGTCGTCTTCCGCGTCAACTCCGGCGGCGGCAGTGCCGTGGCCTCTGAGCAGATCCGCCACGCCGTGAAGCTCATCAAGGCCAAGAAGCCCATCGTCGTCTCCATGGGAGGCGCAGCCGCCTCGGGCGGCTACTGGATCAGTTCGCCCGCCAACTACATCTTCGCCGAGCCCACCACCATCACCGGCTCCATCGGTATCTTCGGACTGGTCCCCAACTTCAGCGGACTGATACAGGACAAGCTCGGCGTCACCTTCGACGGGGTGGCCACCAATAAGTATACCCATTTCGAAGAAGACCTCATATTAGGCAAGGACAACGAAGAGATCATGAAGTACCTGCAGGCCCACGTGGACCGTGGCTATCAGGACTTCCTCCGCATCGTCTCCGAGGGCCGCGGCATCAAGCCTGCCGATGTCGACAGCATCGCCCAGGGCCGCGTATGGCTGGCCTCCGACGCCCTGAAAATCAAGCTCGTAGACCAGCTCGGCAGTCTCGACGACGCCGTGAAGAAGGCCGCCCAACTGGCCAAGCTCGAGGAGTGCCACACCGAGACCTACCCCGGCAAGAGCGACTGGACAGACCAGCTCTTCGGCAGTGAGAAGAAGGACACCTATCTCGACGGCAAGCTGCAGGCCGAACTCAAGGCCCTGCTCGGCGACCTCTACGAGCCCCTGATGCAGGTGCGCAGCGACCTCCAGAACAGCAGTCGCATCCAAGCCCGCCTGCTCGACGATATCCGAGTCAAGTAACAGATTAGAGAGAGAGAAACGTGTCAGAAAGTCTCATCCGTCTCAACAAGAAGCTGCTGCCGCTGAGTTGGCTCTACGGCGCCGGCGTAGCCTTCAGGAACATGCTCTTCGAGGCAGGTGTCCTGAAGAGCCGGTCGTATGCCGTACCCGTCATCTCGGTGGGCAACATCACCGTGGGCGGTACGGGCAAGACCCCTCACGTGGAGTATCTCGCCGCCCTGCTGAAAGACCGGCTGAAGGTGGCTGTGCTCAGCCGGGGCTACAAGCGAAAGAGCCACGGATTCCTGTTGGCCACGCCCGACACCCCCATGCGGCTGCTGGGCGACGAGCCGTGGCAGATCAAGCATCGGTTCCCCGACATTGCCGTGGCCGTCGACAAGAAGCGCACCCACGGCATCGAGACGCTGCTCAGTACCGATGAGACCAGCGGCACCGACGTCATCCTGCTCGACGATGCCTACCAGCACCGCTACGTGAAGCCCGGTATCAACATCCTGCTCGTAGACCACCACCGACTCATCATCCATGACATGCTGTTGCCTGCCGGACGACTCCGCGAGCCCCTCAAGAGCAAGGACAGGGCCGACATCGTCATCGTCACCAAGTGTCCCAAGACGCTGACGCCCATGGACTTCCGCGTGCTGACCAAGCAGATGAACCTCTACCCCTACCAGAAGCTCTTCTTCACCACCTTCAGCTACGACGCCCCGCGACCCGTGTTCAGTGAAGGCTGCCCCCTGACAGAAGATGCCGAAGCACCCCTGGACTGCCTCGCAGGCCGCCACGTGCTGCTGCTCACGGGCATCGCCTCGCCCAAGCAGATGCTGCTCGACATCCAGAACGAAGCCACGCCGGCCTCCATCACCCCCATGGCCTTCGCCGACCACCACAGGTTCAGCCGGAAAGATATCCGCCGCATCAACGAGGCTTTCGAGACCCTGCCCCAACCGAGGCTGGTCATCACCACCGAGAAAGACGCAGCCCGCCTCTACGAGGTAGAAGGACTTAGCCCCGCAGTCAGGCAGGCCACCTATGCCCTGCCCGTCAAGGTGAGCTTCATGCTCGACGGCGAGGAAACCTTCAACGAGACCATCAGAAACTACGTGCTGAAAAACTCCAGGAACAGCATCCTGGCCACCGGCAAGAGCGAGACCAAGGTACGCCGTGCCGACAAGTCAGAGGAGAAACCTCTGACCATCAGCTTCAAATAATCCCCAAAAACAGAAAGAATCGTGGAAATATCATCATTAGGCGAGTTCGGACTCATCGACCGCCTCACCAAAGACCTCGTCGCCAAGAACCCCTCCACCCGGAAAGGCGTGGGCGACGACTGTGCCGTACTCTCCTACCCCGACACCGAGGTGCTCGTCACCACCGACCTGCTCATGGAGGGCGTACACTTCGACCTGACCTACACCGACCTGCGCCACCTGGGCTACAAGTCGGCCATGGTCAACATCAGCGATGTCTTCGCCATGAACGGCACACCCCGACAGATCACCGTCTCGCTGGCCATCAGCAAGCGCTTTAAAGTGGAGGACATGGAGGAGTTCTATACCGGACTCCGACTGGCCTGCGAGAAATGGGGCGTCGACATCGTCGGTGGCGACACCACCAGCAGCTACACCGGACTGGCCATCTCAATCACCTGTATCGGCGAGGCCCGACACGAGGATATCGTCTATCGCAACGGTGCCCGTCCCACGGACCTTGTCTGCGTCTCCGGCGACCTGGGAGCCGCCTACATGGGCCTGCAACTGCTCGAACGGGAGAAATCGGTCTACTACGGACAAGTGGACGACCTGCAGAAAAAAATTGCCGAGGCCAAAGCCAAGGGTGACAGCCAGAAAGTCGGAGCACTCAACACCCAGCTCGCATCCCTGAAGGATTTCCAGCCCGACTTCTCCGGCAAGGAGTACCTCCTGCAGCGCCAGCTGCAGGCCGAAGCCCGAGGCGACATCATCCAGCGGCTCCGCGAGGCAGGCATCCGTCCCACCGCCATGATGGACATCAGCGACGGCCTCTCCTCCGAGCTCATGCACATCTGCCGACAGTCGGGCGTGGGTTGCCGCATCTTCGAGAACCGCATCCCCATCGACTACCAGACCGCCGTAATGGCTGAGGAGATGAACATGAACGTCACCACCTGTGCCCTCAACGGCGGCGAGGACTACGAACTGCTCTTCACCGTGCCCATCGGCGACCATGAGCGCATCGGGCAGATAGAGGATGTACACCTCATCGGCCACATCACCGAACCAGCACTCGGTCAGATGCTCGTCACCCGCGACAATCAGGAGTTTGAGCTCAAAGCGCAGGGGTGGAACCCACTGTAAAATGACTATTTTCTACTTTTCTTGAAAAAAAAACGCGAAAAAGTTTGGTGGAACGGAAAAATGTTCGTACCTTTGCACCCGCAAACGAAAGGAATGCAACCTGACAATGGTGCCTTAGCTCAGTTGGTAGAGCATCGGACTGAAAATCCGTGTGTCCCCGGTTCGATTCCTGGAGGTACCACTCCTCCTTTCATTAGCCCGGTACGTTGTAAGAGCGGCCGGGTTTTCTTTTTATCCGATGTATATATATATTAAATAAGGTATGAAAAGAATATTCACGACACTCACGGCTGCGGTGATGGCAATGACCATCACGGCACAAAGGCTACAGGTAGGCGAGCTCGGCTCGGGAATGACAGCACGCGAGGAAATCAAAGCCAACAAGTATCTCTCCGGCAGTCAGTATCTGGACTACGACCGCTACCCCGCCACCAAGCCCCTGACACCGGCTCCGAAGGGCTACGAGCCCTACTACATGAGCCACTACGGGCGCCACGGCTCTCGCTGGCTGATCAGCGACAACAGTTATACCGGGCCGCGCGACATCCTGCGCCAGGCCAAGGAACTGGGCAAGTTGACCCCCCTGGGCGAGAAGACCCTGAAGACGATAGAGGCCTTCGAGCCCACATCGGTGAAACGCCTGGGCGACCTCTCGACCGTCGGTGAGCGCCAGCACCACGGCATCGCCAAGCGCATGGTGCAGAACTTCCCCGAGATATTCAAGACCAAGAACGTACAGATAGACGCCCGCTCGACAGTGGTGATCCGCTGTATCCTGTCGATGACAGCCGAGTGCGAGGAGCTGGCAGCCGCCAACCCGACGGCCCGCATCCACAACGATGCGAGCGAGTCGTTACAGTACTACCTGAACCAGCCGTGGGACGGACTGGTGAAAGAGACTGGCCGAAACCGCGTGGAGCGCAGGGAAGTATGGCGTCAGAAATACACCCACCCCGAGCGCCTGATGAAGGCCCTGTTCAACGACCAGCAGTGGGTGTTCAGCAATCTCAGGGCCGGTGCCTTCATGCGTGAACTCCACGAGATAGCCACCAACATGCAGAGCCACGATACCGACCTGGAGCTCTTCTCGCTCTTCACCGACGAGGAGATCTACGACCTGTGGAAGCAGAACAACATCAGATGGTATATGGACTACGGTCCTGCACCCCAGACGCAAGGCATCATGCCCTTCAGCCAGCGTAACCTGCTGAGGAACATCATCGAGACGGCCGACACCGTGACACAGACACAGGCCACGCTGAGGTTCGGCCATGAGGTGTGCGTGATGCCACTGGCCTGTCTGCTGGAACTGGGCAACTGCGGCGTGCAGGTGGAGAACCTCGACGAGCTGGACCAATACTGGCAGAACTACAAGATATTCCCCATGGGCTGCAACATACAACTGGTGTTCTACCGTCCGAAGAAGGGCAAGGATGGCGACATCCTGGTGAAGGCCTTGCTCAACGAGCGCGAGGTGACGCTGCCAGTGAAGACCGACATGTATCCCTACTATAAGTGGGACGATCTGCGCCAGTACTATCTGGAGAAGCTCGACAAGTTTGACGCAATAAACAAATAAGCATCATGGGCATCATCATAGGAATCGACGTGGGCATCTCCACGACTAAGATAGTAGGCATCAGGGGCGGCAAGGTGACGGCACCTATCCGCATCACAGCTGCCGACCCTATCACCTCGCTCTTCGGAGCTTTCGGTAAGTATCTGCACGACAACGACATAGACCTGAAGGATGTGGAGCACGTGATGCTGACCGGTGTAGGCGCAGCCTATATAGAGCAGCCCATCTACGGTCTGCCCACCAGCAAGTCGGAGGAGTTTGTAGCCGACGGCCTGGGAGCCCGCTACGAGTCGAAGCTCGACCACACCATCGTGGTGTCGATGGGAACGGGTACTTCGTTTGTGAAGTGCAACGGCGACGAGATGCGCCACATCGGTGGTATCGGCGTGGGAGGCGGTACGCTGGCAGGATTGTCGCGTATCATGCTCAACACCAGCGACATCAAGGCAGTGGCCGCCATGGCCAATCAGGGCAACATCCGCAATATCGACCTGACCATCGGTGACATCAGTGCCATCCCCGTGCCGGGACTGACGATGGACACCACGGCCTCGAACTTTGCCCGGGCGCAGAGCGACGCCAAGAAGGAGGACATCGCCGCAGGACTGATACACATGGTGCTGCAATCGATTGGCTCGGCGGCATGGCTGGCATCGCTGGGCAGTGACATCCGCGACTTCGTGCTCATCGGCAACCTGTCGCTGCTGCCCCAGTGTAAAGAGGTGTTCCCCGCCCTGGAGACGCTCTACGACATACGGTTCCACATACCCAAGTATTCGCAGTACTGCACCGCTATCGGCGCGGCCCTCGACTACCAAAGAATCAAGAAACAGAAGCAGGCTCAACTGGTTTGAGACAGCAAATTATATTAATTCAACTTTCTGAAGTAGATAAGTAGTCAGTAGTTAAGTAGTTAAGTAGTTAAGTAGTTAAGTAGTTAAGCCAAATGACTGCGTGGTGGAAAGCAGCCGATAGAAGTAATGGCTTATCTACTGTCCGAAAGGACGAGCGAAGCGATAACTACTTAACTCCTTAACTACAAAGAAGTTGAGCGAATGCGAAACTTGAGCAAGTGGAGGGAGTAAAACCTCACCTGACACTCGCGTTCAGATTCCTCTGGAGGAAGAAGGCACGGGTGCGAAGGAAAAACAGCAATACCCCGGCCGCATTGACAGCGGCCACCGTCCAGAAGGCGGCATTGTAGCCCAAGTGTTCGGCTATGATGCCGCCTAACAGTATGCCCAGACCCATGCCGATATCCCACGAGATGAGGATGGTGGAGTTGGCCGTGCCGCGCTGGTTGTTGCTGGCCACATTGATAGTCATATTCTGGAAAGCGGGCCACATGTGGCCGTTGCCCAGTCCGATGAGCAAGGCTGAGCCGTAGTAGCCGAGGGAAGTGAATAGTGAGTAGTGAATAGTGAATAGTTGGGAGAGTGTGGGCACAAGGATGAAGAGCGTGTAGCCGATGAGCGAGATGACCATGCCCTCGGCGGCATTATGGGTCAGGCGTCCTTGGCGGAGGGCCTTTCCTCCCTGCAACCGACTGAGCATCAGACCGATGGAGCAGAGCATGAAGTAAGTGCCCGTTCCCCCCGTGATGCCGAGCACCTCCTTGCCATAGATGGCCAGATAGTTGCTCAGCACGCCGAAACTGAAGCCGAAAGCCACCATATTGGCTCCCAGCAGCCAGCCACGAAGAAGGAAGAAACGGTCGAGTGAGAGTTTCGACTTGTTCTTCACAATCTCCTTTTCCTTCAGTTCCACCGTACTGTCGATCAGCCATCCGGCACAGGCCACCGCAAGGGCTATCCAGAAGAGCAGTTCGAAGCTCTGCGTCAGTTTATAGATGAAGATGCCGATGGTAGGAGCGATGGCCATCGCCAGGTTGTTGCTCAGTCCGTAGTAACCGATGCCTTCGGTACGTCTCGAGGACGGCAGTACATCGATGGCAACGGTAGAGTTGGCCACCGTCAGTGCTCCGAAGGGTCCGCCGTGGAGCGTCCGCACGATGGTAAAGAGCAACAGTGAGGAGGCAGCCAGATAGCCCGCGAAGAAGATGGAGAAGGCACCGAAGCAGACCATCAGCACCAACTTGCGTGGAAAGGAGTCGACGAAATAGCCGCTGAAGGGCCGGAAGAGAAGAGCCGTGATGGTGTAGCCCGAGAGTACCAGGCCAATGACATCCTTTGCGGCCCCGAAATGCTCGCTGAGATAAAGGGGCAGCAAGGGGGTAAGGACATAGAAGGCGAAGAAGAGCGAAAAGTTGGCCGCCATCACCTTGCAATAGTTACGATTCCAGAGTCGCTGTTGTGCCGTATCTGCCATTTCCGAAATACATTTTCGGCTGCAAAGATACAAAAAAGAGGCCAATCGAGCTCCAAAAACCAAAAAATTCGAAAAAAATTCGCATTATATTTCGGTAATCCACTGAAAGTTAGTATCTTTGCAGTCCGAAATCGAGAATGATTCGGTTTTCACATTATTAATATAGATAAAATGACATCATGACAAAGGCAGAGATCATCAACAAAATTGCTGAGGAGACAGGCGTTGCCAAGAAAGACGTTGCCACCACGGTCGAGGCATTCATGCAAGAGATTCGTGTGAGTTTGGCAGATAACAAGGAAAATGTATATCTTCGCGGATTTGGCACATTCACCGTGAAGCGTCGTGCAGCCAAGACGGCACGCAACATATCCAAGAACACAACGATCCTCATCGAGGCTCACGACTTCCCCGCTTTCAAGCCATCGAAGAGTTTCATTGCAAAGATGAAGTAGTAAGTAACATTAAAATATTAAATCTTAGAATTATGCCAAACGGAAAAAAGAAGAAGGGCCACAAGATGGCTACTCACAAGCGTAAGAAGAGACTGCGCAAGAATAGTCATAAGAGCAAGTAAGCTCTGAGTGGCAAAACAGAAAAAAGAAATGTATGAAAGGGGTGCAATCGGCAAGGAAACAAAGCCGGGGCGCTCCCTTTCCATGTTTA
>DFGG01000090.1:2798-8339 GCA_002371695.1 bacterium UBA3756 | reverse complement strand
AGGGCTCCCTGCATAGCGGCGGCAGGGGGCCGAGTGCCAGCACAAGGGTCTTGGAATACTTGGAGGAATCGGCCATCATGACCGTCTGGCTGATGTTCTGCGTGGCATGGCGTATCTCCATGCTCTTCGGCACTGTCAGGCGATAGACGGCTTTCTTCACGCTGACGTCATAGTCGGTCTGCGGACAGAATCGCGGAAACTCTATCAGGTTGTCGTGACTGTCGATGGTCCACTCGTAGGTGACGGTGACAGGATACGTCGGAGGCGTGTATTCCAGATACTCCTGATGTTCGTCGATTGCCAGATAGGGAGAGTACTCCGTGTACTTCAGGTCTTTCTCCCTCAACTTTCGGATGACCCGGCCGCTGCCGTCGGTCACGCTACCCCTGAAACTGGTCAGCCGGTCGTTGCCGCCGACAGAGCAGACGAAGCTGGCCAGCGAGGCTCCCTGCGCGTTGAGAATCGTTGTCACCCGGCGGTAATGCACCACCGCGTGAGTACGGCTGTCACAGTTAATCTCCGTCACCGACTCCTCTACAACTGCCTTCTGAGCCAACGCCGGAAATGGCACCGCCAATAGCAGGGCCAGAAAGCAGAAAACCCTTCGATTCCATCGCACCAGTGATTGCATAGTTGCTGCTCTTTACGATTTACGGGCAAAGATACAACTTTTTCACCAATTTCGGTAGTTTTCTGGCAGAAAAAGTGTAAATTTGCAGCAAAATTGCAAGAACATATAAACTTAGAACTATGATAAAGAGACATTTCATCTACCTTTGCACGCTGATGATGACGGCGGGCAGTGCGACAGCCCAGCAGGCACCGATGGTATTACAGTACGACCGTCCGGCACAGTACTTCGAGGAGTCGCTGCCCATCGGCAATGGTAAGTTGGGTGCCCTCGTCTACGGCGGCACCGATGACAACATCATCTATCTGAACGACATCACCCTGTGGACGGGCAAGCCCGTAGACCGCAACCTCGACAGCGACGCCCACCAGTGGATTCCCAAGATACGCGAGGCACTCTTCCGCGAGGACTATGCACTGGCCGACTCGCTGCAGCTCAACGTGCAAGGGCCTAACTCGCAGTTCTTCCAGCCCCTCGGCACCCTCCATATCAAGGACCTCGGTCTCGGCGAAGTCACCGACTACCACCGCTCCCTCAGTCTCGACAGCGCCATCATCCGCGACCGTTACGTGCGTGACGGCAATGCCGTCACGAGAGAGTACTTCGCCTCCGCCCCCGACAAGCTCATCGCCATCAGACTCAGCGGCGACATCAACTGCAAGATTGCGCTCACGGCACAGGTGCCCCATCAGGTGAAGGCCATCCCCACCCAACTGACCATGACGGGCCATGCCACTGGCGACCCACAACAGAGCATACACTTCTGCACCATGCTCTCGGTAAAGACAGACGGAGAGATGACGGCCAGCGACTCGACTATTACCATCACCCACGCCAAGGAGGCCATCCTCTACATGATCAATGAGACCAGCTTCAACGGTTTCGACAAGCACCCCGTCACAGATGGCGCACCCTATCTGGAGAACGCTGCCAACGACCTCTGGCACACCCAGAACCTGACCTACGACGAATTCTATCAGCGCCACCTCGACGACTATAAAGCCATCTACGACCGCGTCACCCTCCGTCTCTCGTCCAGTAAACCGTCGTATTACGACGGTCCCACCGACGCCCTCCTCAAAACCTACACCGACACTCGCGGACAGGCTCCCGGCAGCCGTTATCTGGAAGAGCTCTATTTTCAATACGGGCGCTACCTGCTCATCTCCTCTTCGCGCACACAGGACGTGCCTGCCAACCTGCAAGGCCTTTGGACACCGCACCTCTGGTCTCCCTGGCGAGGCAACTACACGGTAAACATCAACCTGGAGGAAAACTATTGGCCTGCCTTTGTGGCAAACATGGCTGAGATGGCCCAGCCCCTCGACGGCTTCATCGCTGCACTTGCGGCCAACGGCCAATACACAGCGCGCAACTACTACGATATCAACGAGGGCTGGTGCTCGAGCCACAACAGCGACATCTGGGCCATGACCAACCCTGTGGGGGAGAAACGGGAGAGTCCGGAGTGGTCGAACTGGAACCTGGGTGGAGCCTGGCTGGTGAACACCCTATGGGAGCGCTATCAGTTCACACAAGACAAACAATACCTCAAGCAGGTGGCCTGGCCACTGATGAAAGGGGCAGCCGACTTCTGCCTGCGTTGGCTCATCGACAACCCCAAAGAGCCGGGAGAACTGATCACGGCCCCCTCGACATCGCCGGAGAACGAATACAAGACGCCGGAAGGCTATCACGGCACCACCTGCTATGGAGGCACTGCCGACCTGGCCATCATCCGCGAACTGCTCACCAACACCATCGCGGCCGGCTCAGTTTGTGGCGGTAGCACTGCCGCGTACAAAAAAGCCCTCGCCCGGCTGCACCCCTATACCATCGGCCATGAGGGAGACATCAACGAGTGGTATTACGACTGGGACGACTGGGACCCGCAGCACCGACACCAGAGCCACCTCATCGGACTCTATCCGGGCAACCACCTCACGGATGCTGCCCTGCAGAAGGCCGCTGAGCGCTCGCTCGAGATCAAGGGCGACCACACTACAGGTTGGAGCACTGGCTGGCGCATCAACCTCTGGGCCCGACTGCACAACCCGCAGCAAGCCTATCACATCTACCAGAAACTGCTGACGTATGTCTCGCCCGACAAATACCAAGGCCCTGACCGCAGGCGCAGCGGAGGTACCTATCCCAACCTGATGGATGCCCACCCGCCTTTCCAAATCGACGGAAACTTCGGCGGTACGGCTGGTGTCTGCGAGATGCTCATGCAGTCGCAGACCAATGGCAACCTGACGACAATAGAGCTGTTGCCAGCACTGCCTGAAACATGGAACGACGGTAAGGTGAGCGGACTCTGCGCACGCGGTGGCTTCGAAGTGAGCTTCGAATGGAAGCAGGGCAAGGTGCGCGACTGCACCATCAAGGCCCGTAACAGAGGCAACGTCACACTAATATATAACGGACAGCAGAAAAAGCTGAAGCTGAAGGTTGGACAAACAATGCCTGTAAAGACATGGTAAAGCTACAGATCAAGGAGACGGACCTGAACAAGGCCAAGACGTGGAGCGAGTCGGTATTCATGGACGACGACCTGCTACTGACGGAACGTATCAACGAGGCTCCCATGCCCACGGAACCACGCCGGATGAACTTCATCCTCATCGGCCTCTGCACCAAGGGGCAGGTGGAATACCGAGTGGACACACAACAGCAGACCATCCGTCCTTGCGACCTGCTTCTGGTCAGTGAGTGTCATGTGGTGGATCACTATCAGCCATCACCTGACATGGAGGGACTCTGCATGATTGTTTCAGTGCCATTCTTCCACGAGGTGATACAGAACGTGCGCGACGTCAGCTCACTCTTCCTGCTCTCCAGAAGCCACCCCGTGATGAAACTACAGCAGAAGGATATCAACACCTTCAAGGAGTATTTCGCTGCCATCAAGCGCAAGATCAATGACACGGGCAACCACTTTCGCAAGGATCTGATACGCACACTGCTGCTGGCGATGTTCTATGACTTGAGCAACGTGATCTACAGGGCTCAGACCAGTCCTGCCAGACAGACGCGCAGCAACGTGATCTTCTCGCAGTTCATCAAGCTCGTGGAAGAGCACTGCAAGACGGAGAGGCGTGTCAGCTGGTATGCCGACCAGATGAACCTGACGGCCAAGTATCTCTCCGAGTGCGTGAAGACAGCCAGCGCCCGCACACCCAACGAGTGGATTGACAACTATGTACTGATGGAGCTGCGACTGACACTGAAGAACTCCTCAAAGAGCATCAAGGAAATCGCCAAAGAACTAAACTTTCCCAACCAGAGTTTTCTGGGAAAATATTTCAAGGAACGGATGGGCATGTCGCCCAAGCTCTACCGCGAGTCATAGGTAGCCCTGCTCCTTCAACTCTGCCACCACCTGCAAGAGTTCCTGATACCACGCCTCGCCGAAGCGACGCGTCAGTGGCTCGCGCAAGAATTCATAGAGTCGGATATTCAGTTCAATACCTTTCGCCACAGCCATCTTGCAGACAGCCCAACGGTGATAGTTGAGACCCGTGAGTTCCATTCCCGCGCTCGGCTGTGCCGCTTCGCTTGTCGAAGAACTTTGTTCGCCTACCCGTAGGCTTTCACCGAGTTTCTTCTCACGTATGGGATAGAGTGCACAGCTGATGGGTTTACAGAAATGGGTACGCCCCTCCCTGTAAGCCTTTTCGAGTGCACACAGACAACAGTTGGGCACGCCGGCACAATCACCATAATAAGTAAACACGCAATCCTTGCCCCTGACGATACTCGTCACGAGGTCGCCCTCCTCGTCTGTATAGGCCAAGCCCTGCATATCGATCACGCTCTGCGCAGAGGCAGAGAGGTCCTGCCATACCTCGTCGACACACGCCTCGATCTCGCCTATCTCGTCGAGCGTCACGGGAGCTCCCGCATCGCCTTCGACACAGCACTGGCCCTTGCATACCGTCAGGTCGCAACAGAACTTCTCCGTCAGGATATCCGATGAGAGCAGCACGTCGCCTACTTGGATGATGGGTGGAAGCTTTACCATACGATGGGTGATATGCCATTTGCCTGCAGGTACTGATTGCAGCGGGAGAACTGATGCTGCCCGAACCATCCACCGCGATTGGCACTCAGCGGCGAGGGATGGACGGACTCCAGCACGAGGTTCTGCTGCCTGTCGATCATATAGGCCTTGCCACGGGCAAAGCCTCCCCAGAGCATATAGACGATGTGATGACGATGAGTGGCAAGAGCCTGGATGGCCGCATCAGTAAACTGTTGCCATCCTAAGCGCGAATGACTGTTGGCCTGATGGGCGCGAACTGTCAGCGAGGCATTCAGCAACAGTACGCCCTGCTCTGCCCAGCGCGTCAGGTTGCCGCTCTGAGGGATGGGAGTTCCCAGGTCGTCATGTATCTCCTTGAAGATGTTCTGCAGCGATGGTGGATAAGCCACCCCGTCCTGCACCGAGAAGCTCAGGCCGTGGGCCTGACCTGGTTCATGATAGGGATCCTGTCCGATAATCACCACCTTTACCTTGTCGAACGGACACAGGTTGAAGGCATTGAAGATCAAGCGTCCCGGTGGGTAACAAGTATACTGGGAGTACTCCTGACGAACAGCAGCGGTGAGTCCGGCAAAATACTGCTTGTCGAACTCACCGCTCAATTGCTGTTTCCAGCTCTGTTCTATCTGCACGTTCATTACCGATTATCCTGAATCAGGCATTCACCCGTCATGTCTGCAGGCTGCTCCAGACCCATGATGTGGAGAATGGAGGGAGCCACATCGGCGAGACGTCCGTCTTTCACAGTGGCCGAGTTGTTGTTCGTCACATAGATGAACGGCACGGGGTTCAGCGAGTGGGCGGTATTGGGAGAGCCGTCAGGATTGATGGCGTTGTCGGCATTGCCGTGGTCGGCAATGATGAT
>DFGG01000090.1:0-2619 GCA_002371695.1 bacterium UBA3756 | reverse complement strand
CCACGATGAAGTCGTATTCCTGGGTGTTGATGGCACCGACGAGCTTGTCCTTCACCTCGTAAGCCGACATCTCGGGCTTCAGGTCGTAGGTAGCTACCTTCGGCGAAGCCACGAGGATACGGTCCTCACCTTCGTATGGAGCCTCGCGACCACCGTTGAAGAAGAAGGTCACGTGAGCGTATTTCTCGGTCTCGGCAGTGTGGAGCTGCTTCAAGCCCTTCTTGCTCAGATACTCGCCCAGCGTGTCCTCCACGTTCTCTTTCGGGAAGAGGATGTGGACACCCTGGAACTTGGCATCGTAGGGAGTCATACAATAGTACTGCAGGCCAGGGATGGTCTTCATGCCCTGCTCCGGCATATCCTCCTGGGTCAGTGCGATGGTCATCTCCTTAGCACGGTCGTTGCGGAAGTTGATGAAGATTACCACGTCACCCTCCTCGATGCAACCGTTGACAGAGGCATTGTGGATAGGCTTGATGAACTCGTCGGTCACGCCGTCATCGTAGCTCTCCTGCATGGCCTGTACCATATCGGTAGCCTGCTTGCCCACGCCGTTGACGATCAGGTCGTAGCCTTCCTTCACGCGCTCCCAGCGCTTGTCGCGGTCCATGGCGTAGAAACGGCCCACGATTGAGGCGATGGCGGCATCGTTCTCAGCGCACACCTTGCTCACCTGCTCGATGAAGCCCTTACCTGAGTGGGGGTCAGTGTCGCGGCCGTCCATATAGCAATGTACGAACACCTGGTTCTTCAGACCGTAGGCCTTGCCGATCTCGATGAGTTTGAACAGATGGTCGAGGCTTGAGTGTACGCCGCCGTCGGAGGTCAGTCCCATCAGGTGCAGTTTCTTGCCCTTCTCCTTGGCATAGCTGTAAGCAGCCTTCACCTGCGGGTTCTCCATGATGGAGCCGTCCTTGCAAGCGCGGTTAATTTTCACCAAGTCCTGATACACGATACGGCCAGCACCAATATTGAGGTGGCCCACCTCGGAGTTACCCATCTGACCGTCGGGCAGACCCACGTCCTCACCACTGGCAGCGAGCTGAGAATGAGCAGATGTTGCAGTTAAAAGATCGAGGTAAGGCGTCGGCGTGTTATAGATCACGTCGCCCTTGCCATGCTTACCGATTCCCCATCCGTCGAGAATCATCAAAAGTGCTTTCTTTGCCATAATTGTTTGCTTTAATTTTCCTTATTTGCTAAATTGCCTGCAAAATTACGAAAAAAGGTTGACTTTAAGAAACATTTTTGGAGAATTAACGTAGAAAGCTCGCAAATAAAAGGCAATCAGGGGAAAAACGAGGAAGTTCAGTTTTGGAAAGATCAGAGGGACAGGTCATTGATCTTTTTTTCCATAAAAACTTGCGAAAAAACATTATTTATATGTATCTTTGCAGCGTTTTTGTAGAATCTTTAAATTTAGTATTATGCCAAGAAAACCAAGAGAATCAAGCGGAACAGGCATCTATCATGTGATGCTGCGCGGTATTAACCGTCAGGACATTTTTGATGATAACGAAGACTACTGGACTTTCATCAGAATGATGTCAGCGGTACCTTGTTACATCTACGCCTATTGTCTGATGCCCAATCATGTCCATCTGTTGATTGCCGAAAAGAGTTTGAAAGTGGGTGTGGTAGTAAAATCCATCGCTTCATGCTATGTGCTGTATTACAACAAGAAATATGGCCGTATAGGTCATCTACTTCAGGATCGTTTCAGGAGCGAGCCGTGTAATGACTCTGGCTATTTCCTGACACTTTTCCGCTATATCCATCAGAATCCTGTAAAGGCAGGATTGGTAAAGACAGCAAAAGATTATATGTTTAGCAGTTGGGGTAACGATTATCTGGGCCAGGCATTACAACGGGCATGCCATATTGAACCTGTCATCAAGAGATACGGTATTGATGAATTGACAGCCTGGGTTGACATGCTTCTGCCTGAGACAGTTGGGTGTATCGACATGGACGATCGAAGGGTTATAGCCGATGAGACCGTTCGTGAGATGCTTCTGAGGAAATGCGGGGCAAGGACTATTCCTGAATTCCAACTCCACTCTAAGGATAGACAGAAAGATATAGTCCGTGACGTGATGCGTGAACTTGGAGCAGGTCCACGTCAGATGGTTCGTGTCTGCGGATTGACCTATGCTGTCGTATATAAAATATGGAAGGATCTTTAAGGGATTGATCGCGCACGAAAAAACGGAAGTCGCTCTAACTCCAAATTCCCTTCTCCTTTCAAAATAAGAAATCAATGACCTGTCCCCTTGATCGGAGGGAGAAATATTTTATGAATCACACCGTGCCTTGCCCCATGTTGTCCTGCTATTTGATTAATTCCTTTTTGCCTTGGTGTATGTATATGCCTTGGGCGGTGGGTTTGGGGGCGAACTTACGACCTTGAAGATCATACCAGTCATCATTGTCTTTACGCTTGACGAATGGCACATTCTGAATAGAGATGATACCCGTAGGATCGAAACCCAGTTGTTCGTCAATCCACGCCACTTGTTTCTTAGTCCATTCACGCATGAGGGCTATTTCCTCATCATAGTTTGTGGCAGTGGTGGGAGCCAGGGGAATCTCTTTGTCCCAGATGGGCCATGCCTGATA
>DFGG01000076.1:7768-9445 GCA_002371695.1 bacterium UBA3756 | reverse complement strand
GATTGCCGGCATGTACCTGAACCGCTTGGCAACAGGCATGCCCCTACAGGCAGACCCCACCATCAAGTTTGCCATGAAACGGTTTGAGCTGAAGCGAATCTATCACGACATGCTCTACTTCGAAAGTCCCTACAACACCTATCAGAATGTAGGACTGCCTCCAGGCCCCATCAAGATAGCCTCCATCAAGGGTATCGATGCAGTGCTGAACCGCGTCGACCATGATTACTTATATATGTGCGCCAAGGAGGACTTCTCCGGCACACACAACTTTGCCCGCACCTATAGCGAGCACCTGAAGAACGCCGCCAGATACTCAAAGGCGCTCAACGACAGGGGGATTAAATAGTGAATAGTGAATAGTGAAGAGTGAATAGTGAATAGTGAATAGTTAGATATGGAAGAGAAAACGATTAATGTTAATGAGGAAAAGAAATCGGTGAGTTTCATCGAGCAGAAGGTAATTGACGACCTGGCAGCAGGCAAGAACGGAGGCAGGATGCAAACCCGATTCCCGCCAGAGCCCAATGGCTACCTGCACATCGGACACGCCAAAGCCATCGCCATCGATTTCGGACTGGCCAAGAAGTACGGTGGCAAGTGCAACCTGCGTTTCGACGACACCAACCCCATCAAGGAGGATACGGAATATATTGAGAGCATAGAGAATGATATCAAATGGCTGGGATTCCAGTGGGCCAATGTCTACTATGCCAGTGACTACTTCCAGGAGCTCTGGGACTTCGCCGTATGGCTCATCAAGCAGGGACGTGCCTACGTCGACGAGCAGAGTGCCGAGGTGATTGCCCAGCAGAAGGGCACCACCACCAGTCCGGGCACCAACAGCCCGTTCCGCGACCGCCCCGTCGAGGAGAACCTGCGGCTGTTTGAGTTTATGAACAGCGGCAAATGTGAACCCGGTACCCTCGTGCTGCGTGCCAAGATTGACATGTCACATCCCAACATGCTGTTCCGCGACCCGCTCATCTACCGCGTGCTCAACATCCCCCATATCCGTACCGGCAACAAGTGGAACGCCTACCCGATGTACGACTTCACCCACGGCCAGAGCGATTATCTGGAGGGTGTCACCCACTCCTGGTGTACACTGGAGTTCGTGGAGCACCGTCCCCTGTATGACCTGTTCGTCACCTGGATGAAAGAATGGCGAGGCGAGACCGACAATATCGAAGACAACCGTCCGCGCCAGACAGAGTTCAACAAGCTGAACCTGAACTACACGCTGATGTCGAAGCGCAACCTGCTGGCCCTGGTCAATGAGAAGCTGGTCAACGGATGGGACGACCCCCGCATGCCAACCATCTGCGGTTTCCGTCGTCGTGGCTATTCACCAGAGAGTATCGTCAACTTCATCGACAAGATTGGCTACACCAAGATCGATGCCCTGAACGATATGGCCCTGCTGGAGAGTGCCGTACGTGACGACCTGAATGCCCGTGCCATCCGTGTCAGTGCCGTTCTTGACCCCGTAAAGGTGGTCATCACCAACTATCCCGAAGGACAGATAGAACAGCTGACTGCCGTCAATAACCCCGAGAATGAAGCCGACGGCACACATACCATCGAGTTCAGCCGTGAACTGTGGATTGAACGCGACGACTTCATGAAGGAGGCAGAGAAGAAATTCATGCGACTGGCTCCCGGCAAGGAGGTACG
>DFGG01000076.1:0-7637 GCA_002371695.1 bacterium UBA3756 | reverse complement strand
ACCATCTACTGCACCTACGACCCGGAATCGAAAAGCGGACTGCCGGGAAGCAACCGCAAGATTAAGGGCAAGACGCTTCACTGGGTCAGTTGCCAGCATGCCGTCAAGGCAGAGGTAAGACTGTACGACCGTCTATGGAAGGTAGAGAATCCCCGCGACGAACTGGCTCGTATCCGCGAGGAACAGGACTGCGATGCCGTCACCGCCATGAAGCAGATGATCAATCCAGACTCTCTCAATGTAATCAAGGAATGCTATGTGGAGCCATACGCCGCAACGATGAAACCGCTCACCTATCTGCAGTTCCAGCGCATCGGCTATTTCACCCCCGACTCCGACACCACCACAGAGCATCCCGTCTTCAACAAGACCGTCGGTCTGAAAGACTCATGGGCCAAGAAACAATAATGGATGACAGACGATACTGATTATTTCAAGACCAGAGAATTTCAGAAAATACTGAAACGATACGAAGAATCGGTCAGGTCAGGGCAATCCACCTACATGGATGCCGATGACCTGGCTGATATCGCAGACTATTATCAATATCAGGGGCAGCCTGATGAAGCCGAAGAGGCCATCAATCTGGCCCTCCGCATCAATTCTGAAGCCTTAGGTCCCCTACTCTACAAGGCTCGTGAGGCTCTAAGCCGAAACAACTACGAGACGGCCTGGGATTACGCGGAGCACATCAAGGCACTCGACGAGGCGGAGTATCTATATCTGTATGGAGAGATCCTGATCTGTGAAGGCAAAACAGAAGATGCCGACCAGTGGTTCCGTCAGAACTACAAGGAGACGCCCCCTGACGAGCTGATGGACTACGTATACGACGTGGCCCACCTCTTCGCCGAATACGACCAATATGAAAAAGCCTTCGAATGGGTAGCCCGTTCTCAAGGCGATGACTCCGATGACTTCAAGGAGCTGATGGCCAGGACTCTCTATGGACTGGGGAAATACGAAGACAGCAGTCGGCTATTCAATGAGCTGATCGACCAGCACCCCTATTCAAAGGACTACTGGAACGCCCTTGCCAGTGCCCAATACATGAATGAGGATTATGGCGCCTCGGTGACCAGTAGTGAATATGCCATTGCCATCGACCCTCACGACCCGGACAGTTTTCTGGCAAAGGCCCACGCCCTGTATTGTCTGGAGAACTACGAAGAAGCCCTGAACTACTTCAAGCGTTACAGCGAGATGAGGAGTAACGATGAGCTTGGCTTTCTCCACCAAGGCACATGCCTCATCAATTTAGGACGCTATGACGAAGCCATCGCCTGCCTGGAGGAAGCAAAAGACTTAGCAGCCGACGATTCACCCTACCTGGCAGAGATCTACCAGGAACTGGCATTCTCTTATAGCGAGAAGCAGTTGCCTGAGACTGCCCTTTATATCCTCGACAAGACCAAAGACCTCGATTGTGACCACATCAACATGGAAGTGATCAGAGGTCATATTCTCCTGAGCAACAAACGCATCGACGAAGCGGAGCAAGCCTTCAAGGAAGCTATCAGAATGTCGGGCAATGCCCCCAAGACGATGCTCCGCGTCATGGTATCGCTCTACGACAACGGGATGATCAAGACAGCCTATTCGTTCTTCAAGGCATTCTTCTCCCAAATCGACAGCGAGTGGAAGGAGGGGTATGCCTATATGGCCATCTGCTGCTGGGACTTGCACTACACGGAAGAGTTCCTGAAATATCTGTCTATTGCCGTCGAGAAGAATCCCAAAGAGAGCCGGAGAGTTCTGGCCCAACTCTTCCCGGATGGCATGGACCCATCAGAATACATTAACTATATCAAAGACAAATTGAAGACCAAATGAATATCATCACCTCACTTCTCAGCAACCTTAACTACCCCACAATATTCTTTCTAATGCTCCTGGAGAGTACGGTGGTACCCATTCCTTCCGAGTTTGTTGTCACCCCGGCAGCCTATCATGCAGCCAGTGGGTCGCTCAATGTGTTTCTTATCATCCTGTTTGCCACTCTTGGTGCCGACGTTGGCGCTTCCATCAACTATTTCGTAGCCCTCTACGTCGGGCGTCCTGTGGTCTATCGCTTTGCCAACAGCCGTATCGGGCATCTCTGCCTGCTCAATCAGGAGAAAGTGGAGAAAAGCGAGAAATATTTCGATGACCATGGGGTGGCAGCAACATTGACAGGACGCTTTGTACCTGTCATACGCCACCTGATATCCATTCCTGCGGGACTGGCCCGGATGAATTACGGCAAGTTTATCCTCTTCACAACTATTGGTGCCGGTGGCTGGCATTCCATCCTGGCTGCCTTAGGATGGTATCTGCACGCCATCGTGCCAGAAGACCAACTCAACGACAAAATCGCCGAGTATGCAGAATACATCAAGATAATCATCTTGGTTCTGCTCGTCGTCGCCTGTGCCTATCTCTTTACGAAATCATATCTGAAAAAGAAAAGAAAAGCAGCCTAATCAGATTTTTCCGGGCAGAAAATTTGGCCATTATAAATAAATTGTATATTTTTGCAGCTTATTAGAAAAATTATCGACTATGGCAAGGATGAATAATCATTTAGTCATCATGGCAGGTGGCGTTGGAAGCCGCTTTTGGCCAATGAGCACGGCAGAAACCCCGAAACAGTTCATTGATGTATTGGGAGTGGGCAAGACATTGCTTCAACTGACAGTAGAACGGTTTGGCGACCTGGTGAAACCCGAGAACGTCTGGGTAGTCACCAACAAGAATTACGCGGCAATCGTTGAAGAACAGTTGCCCGACATGCCAAAGAGCAACATTCTCTGTGAGCCTTGCCGCAGGAATACAGCCCCCTGCATCGCCTACGTCAGCTGGCGTATCAAGTCGAAGGATCCCAGGGCCAATATCGTGGTGACGCCCAGCGATCACATTATCGTCAACACCGTCGAATTCCAGCGTGTCATCAAGGAGTGCATGCGCTTTACCAGCGAGACGGATGCCATCGTCACCTTAGGCATGAAGCCCAACCGTCCGGAAACAGGCTATGGCTACATTCAGGCCGACCTCAGCACCTCCTCACTTCGCAACAAGGAGATCTACCGTGTCGACTCTTTCCGCGAGAAACCCGATCTGGAGACAGCCATGAAATACATCCAGAAGAACAACTACTTCTGGAATGCCGGCATCTTCATCTGGAACATCACCACCATCGTCAATGCTTTCCGTATTTACCAACCGGCCATCGCGAAAATCTTCGAGTCGATGCTTCCCATTTATGGAACCGACCAGGAGCAGGCCGTCATCGACGAACGCTTCCCCGAGTGCGAAAGCATCTCTGTCGACTATGCCATCATGGAGAAGGCAGAAGAGATATTTGTGTGCCCAGCAGATTTCGGATGGAGTGACCTTGGCACCTGGGGCTCCCTCTACGGAGAGAGCAAGAAGGATCTCTATGGAAATGTATCCATAGGAAAGGACATCAAACTGGTGGAGAGCCATAACTGCATTGTCCATACCACTCAGGAGAAGCAGGTGGTCATTCAGGGGCTCGACGGTTATATAGTGGCTGAGAAGAACAACATGCTCTTAATATGTAAAATGTCAGAAGAACAGCGCATCAAGCAGTTCTCGGGCGAAAGTTAAAGATATGAATCAAAAGGTTGCTCTTATTACAGGTATTACCGGACAGGACGGTTCATACCTGGCAGAATTCTTAATCGAGAAAGGCTACGAGGTACATGGTCTGCTCCGCCGTTCGTCATCCTTTAACACTGGACGAATTGAGCACCTATATCTCGACGAATGGGTACGCGATATGAAGAAGAAGCGCCTTATCAACCTGCATTGGGCAGATATGACCGACTCTTCATCCCTGATTCGTATCATCGGCGAGGTGAAGCCTACAGAAATCTACAATCTTGCTGCCCAGAGCCATGTCAAGGTATCTTTCGACGTACCAGAATATACAGCCGACGTGGATGCCACTGGAGTGCTGCGCCTTCTGGAAGCCGTTCGTATCTGTGGGTTGGAGAAAGCTTGCCATATCTATCAGGCCTCCACATCAGAACTTTACGGCAAAGTACAGGAGGTACCGCAGAGCGAGACAACCCCATTCTATCCCCGTAGCCCCTACTCCGTTGCCAAGCTCTACGGCTTCTGGATCATGAAGAACTACCGTGAAAGCTACGGCATGTATTGCTGCAACGGTATCCTCTTCAACCATGAAAGTGAGCGTCGCGGCGAGAACTTCGTGACACGTAAGATTACCCTGGCTGCTGCCCGCATTGCCCAAGGATACCAGGACAAGCTCTATCTGGGCAACCTGAACTCACTGCGCGACTGGGGGTATGCCAAAGACTATATCGAGTGCATGTGGCTCATCCTGCAGCAGCCCGAGCCCGACGACTACGTGATTGCTACAGGCGAATACCATAGTGTGCGCGAGTTCTGCACGCTGGCTTTCAAGGAGGTGGGCATCGAACTCGAATGGCGTGGCGATGGCATCGACGAAAAGGGATACGACAAGAAGACTGGCAAATCGCTCGTAGAGGTCGATCCCAAGTATTTCCGTCCTGCAGAGGTGGACCAGCTGCTGGGCAATCCCGCCAAGGCCAAGGCCAAGCTGGGCTGGAATCCCCATAAGACCTCGTTCCCTGACTTGGTGAAGATTATGGTGCAGCACGACATGAAGTTCGTACGCAAGTTGTTCCTCAAAGCACAGATGCCTGAATAAGATGTTGGAGAAGAACAGCAAGATCTATGTGGCAGGACATCACGGACTGGTAGGTTCTGCCATCTGGAACAATTTGCTCCAGAGAGGTTACACCAACCTCGTCGGCCGTAGCCATCAAGAGTTGGATCTGACAGACCAACTGGCAGTCAGGCGTTTTTTCGATGAGGAGCGCCCCGATGCTGTGGTACTCGCAGCCGCCTTCGTGGGAGGCATCATGGCCAACTCGCTCTACCGTGCAGACTTCATCATGCAGAACATGAAGATGCAGTGCAACGTCATCAGTGAGTCGTATGCCCACGGAGTGAAAAAACTTCTGTTCCTCGGCTCCACCTGCATCTATCCCAAGAATGCACCACAACCGATGAAGGAGGACTGCCTGCTGACCTCGCCACTGGAATATACCAACGAGGAATATGCCATCGCCAAGATTGCAGGTCTGAAGATGTGTGAGTCTTACAATCTGCAATATGGCACCAACTATATTGCCGTGATGCCCACCAATCTCTATGGCCCGAATGACAACTTCCACTTAGAGAACAGCCATGTGATGCCTGCTATGATGAGAAAGGTGTATCTGGCGAAGCTGATACATGATGGGAAATGGGATAAGATAGCCATCGACCTCAATAAGCGCCCCGTAGAAGGCATCACCGGCGAAGGTCTTAATGTTCAATCCTCAATGTTCAATGTTCAATCCCAAAATGTCCTTGACATTTTGGCTAAGTATGGCATATATAATAACAAGGTGGTGCTATGGGGTACAGGCACGCCACTGCGTGAGTTCCTCTGGAGCGAGGATATGGCCGATGCCTCAGTCCATGTGCTGCTGAACGTGAATTTCAGTGATATCATCGGAATCGAGAAGTATTCCAGTGTACACTATGGTGCTAAGACCGATGGCAGTGTTGACCGTAACCACTCAACAGGCCGAGGTGGCGCTATACCCTCACTGGGAGAGATACGAAACTGCCATATCAATGTGGGAACAGGCAAGGAGCTGACCATCCGTGAGCTGTCAGACATTGTTGTGAAATCTGTTGGTTTCGAGGGCGTTGTAGAGTTTGATTCAACCAAGCCAGACGGTACTATGCGCAAGTTGATCGACGTCTCAAAGCTTCACTCATTAGGGTGGACACACAAAGTGGAGATTGAGGATGGAGTTCAGAAGTTATTCGAATGGTACAAAGCAAGTCTAAGATAAATAAAGGAGCCCGTCATCTTGAAGTGACGGGCTCCTTTTTTATTTACTTAATATTTATTACTTAATATTCTTAGCCAAAGACTCTTTCCATGCAGCGTATGCAGAAAGATATTCAGCACGACGTCCCTCATCGGGTGCAATTACCTGCAACTTGTCCAGTGAGGCAAAAGCCTCCTGACTATTTTGATAGATACCCGCTCCGATACCTGCCCCCTTGGCAGCACCAACGGAACCATCAGTATCGTAGAGTTCAATAGTTGCACCACTGACACCAGCCAGTGTATCGCGGAACAACGGACTCAGGAACATGTTTGCCTTTCCAGCATGAATCTTCTTGATGTCCATACCCATCTGCTGCATGATTTCCATACCATAGCAGAAAGAGAATACGATACCTTCTTGTGCAGCACGAACCAGATGAGCCTTATTGTGCTTGTTGAAGTTCAGGCCGTTGATGGAGCAACCTATCTCCTTGTTCTCCAACACACGTTCTGCACCATTGCCAAATGGTATCACTGTCACGCCCTCACTACCGATGGGTACAGAAGCAGCCAGGTCGTTCATCTCAGCATAACCGATCTCTGGAGTAATATTCCTGTGTGTCCATGCATTCAGGATACCTGTGCCATTGATACAGAGCAACACGCCGAGTCGTGTCTGGTCTGATGTGTGGTTGACGTGTGCAAAGGTGTTCACACGACTCTGCTTGTCATAGTTGACATCTCCCAGCACACCATACACGACACCCGATGTTCCAGCCGTAGCAGCTATCTCACCGGGGTTCAGTACATTCAGCGACAAGGCATTGTTCGGTTGGTCACCACCACGATAGGTGATGGGCGTTCCTTCTTTCAGGCCTAATTCTGCTGCTGCCTCAGCACATACCTCACTCTGTACACTGAAAGTAGGAACGATATCAGCAATCAGCGACTTGTCGAAGCCATAGTAATCCAACAGGAAGTCAGCCACCTGGTTGTTCTTGAAATCCCAGAACATACCTTCACTCAGACCACTGACCGTCGTATTGGCCACACCACTCAGACGCATGGCAATATAGTCACCGGGCAGCATCACCTTATATATATTACTATAGAGTTCCGGTTCATTCTCCTTCACCCAAGCCAGTTTGGCTGCCGTAAAGTTACCTGGAGAGTTCAGAAGATGAGTCAGACACTGATCTGCCCCAAGGTCCTTGAAAGCCTTCTCACCATAAGGCACAGCGCGGGAGTCACACCAGATAATCGCCGGACGGAGTGCCTTCAGACTCTTATCCACACACACCAGACCATGCATCTGATACGAGATACCGATAGCCTTAATCTCCTCAGCAGTAGCCCCGGAGTCGGCCATGATTTTCTTCAGACTCAGTTTGGCATTGTCCCACCACATCTGAGGATCCTGCTCTGCCCATCCGGCTTTTACGGCCATAATAGGAGCCTCCTTCTCCGGGAAGAAAGCTGTTGCAACACACTTGCCGCTATCGGCATTAACAAGCGATGCCTTCACAGAAGAGCTACCGACATCAAAACCTAATAAATATCTGTTTGCCATAATTATGTGATATAACCTTATATTTATAGTACGTTTTATGTGCAAATTTCCCCATTTTTTTTCAATAATGCAATTTTTTTGCCCGAAAAGGTTAAATTTTTACCATATTTTGAACACAATTAAAAAATTTTGTTTACCTTTGCAAAAGATTGGCGTTATAAGTAGCATACAAATTATTTCATATAT
>DFGG01000029.1 GCA_002371695.1 bacterium UBA3756 | reverse complement strand
CTTGTTTCTGCGCGCCGTACTCCAAATTTCAGTGATAATATCTCGCATAGTTATTCCTTTTTTGCAGCGGACTACTTCATCAGTCCTCCGCTGCCGAAGGGACTTGCATCGTGGTTGAGGTTCTCCTCTATCTTGCCGATTACACCGTCCTTGATGTGGATAATCTTGTTGGTCTCGTTGGCCACACCGCTCTCGTGAGTCACCACCACGATGGTCATGCCTTCATCCTGGTTCAGGCGCTTGAGCAACTGCATCACTTCCACGGAGGTCTTTGAGTCGAGGGCACCCGTAGGCTCGTCGGCCAGGATAATCTGCGGACGGGTGATGAGCGCCCTAGCGATGGCCACGCGCTGCTTCTGTCCGCCGGAGAGTTCGTTGGGGTAGTGCTCAGCCCAGTCCAGAAGTCCAAGATGGTCTAAATATTCCAGGGCCATCTGATGGCGTTTCTTCCTGCTTACGCCCTGATAGAACAGCGGCAGCTCCACATTCTCCACGGCGGTCTTGAAGGAGATGAGGTTGAAAGACTGGAAGATAAATCCTATCATCTTGTTGCGATATTCTGCAGCCTTCGTCTCCGAGAGATTCCAGATAGGCACACCTGCCAACTCGTAGGTGCCCGAGTCGTAGTTGTCGAGGATGCCGAGGATGTTCAGCAGCGTCGACTTACCCGAGCCTGATGCACCCATGATGGAGACGAACTCTCCCTGTGCAATGTCGAGCGAGATGCCCTTGAGCACATGCAGCGGCTGGGCCCCCTGATAGGTCTTATTGATGTCTTTTAAGTGGATCATACGTTTGGTTATTGTTGATAATCTGTCCGTTTGACGTGCAAAGTTACAATAAAGTTGCAATGTGAGGAACAAAAATCTCAAAAATCTCTCCCAAATAACATCTATTAGATTTTTGTTAGATTTTTGAAGATTTTTGTCCCGTCATCTCACGCATCCTTTTCCCATGCCTCCGCCACATCCTTGATGTCGATGTCAAGTAGCCGCATCTGCCGGAACAGCTCGGGCAGGCGCTCCTCGATGAACTCCCGCTTGCGCTCCTTCAGTATCTGCCGTTTGGCCCCTTTCGTCACAAAGTAGCCCAGGCCGCGCTTATTATAAATGATGTTCGCACGAGCCAGTTCGTCGTAGGCCTTCACGGCCGTATTCGTGTTCACCTCTAAGAGCACGGCATACTCACGCACCGAGGGGATGCGGTCGTCGTCCTTGTATTTACCTGCAAGAATCTCGTCGCAGAGGCGGTCTGCCATCTGCAGGTAGATGGCCTTATCGTTTGAGAATGTCATAGTTCGTCCATTTATTAGTGGTCAGTTCGAAATGCTTGAATACGTGGAACGAGGCCCAGTAGTTGAAACAGGTGAGCAATACGAGCAGGATAAGAGTCACGTAGGCCATGGGCTCCAGCGTATGTACGTCATGTTCTAAATAGGCGAAGCCATCCTTGTTGATGGCATAATAGGGAGTGGAATTGTACAGATCCAAGCCGAAAGCCTGCATGCCTTGTGTATAGAGCCACACGGCCAGCAAGAATACCAAGCCCGACACCACGAAAGCGTATCGCCGCAGTTGTGTGCCGCCAAGCATGAAGAGCGAGTGAACCCATGCCAGGAAAGCTACGAACAGAGCGTATCTCACGACGGTGTAGCCAAGTGAACAGACTTGGACCATTTTACTGCTATTCCCTTCACCGTAGATGAAATAGTCGCCATTTATCGGAATATCCGGATTCAGATGCGCCAAAACCTTTGGCAAAGCCGACGACCACCAGTAGGTGTACTGTATGCCGTCGCCATCAGGGATATAGGATACGCCCGCCAACGGATGCAGCTGATTCCAAGCCGCCATCACTCCCATACGCAGGCTGTCGCCCACCACAAAGCCCAGGATGCCGACCGTCAGATACACAAAGGTCACAAGCAGCACGACTGCCAGGAACTTCTCCAGGTCCGATGCTGGCAGCATCAGGAACGTCGCCCGCTGCTGCTTGCTGCCTATCTGCGTGAAATTGGTGAAGGCGGAACTGACGCACGTCAGCACCAAAGCTGCCAGGCCAAACACCATGAACCCACGTATATGGTTGAGGTAATTGCTGGGAGTATAACCGGTATGCAGCAGATACATCACCATCTCTATCAGAAACATACCGACAGCAGCGCCTGCAAACAGACCTAATAGCGTCGCGCGATTCACGCTCACCAGCCAGCGCAGCACCTGGCTGCATCTCTTTATGCAAAATCTATTTTTCATGACTTCAATTTTTCAATCCTTCAATTCTTAAACATTCACAAATCTCCCCTTTACCTGCTGCCGACAGAACAGCCAGTACGACAGCCAGAAATTCAGCACCGTCAGACAGAGGAACAGCAGATTGAACATCCCATGATTGTTCCACCAGAAGCAGTTGAGTGTCGTCCATTTCACGAAGCAGATCAGCAACAGATAGCCTGCAATGAGAACCACACTCGTCAGCACCCAGTTGTACTTCGGCGAACGGAACAGCGTGGCCCCGACGGCATACATCGAGTGGATCCAGAGCATCAGCATGAAGAGTGCCTGCAACTCCCTACGAGGATACAGGCCGAGAAAATGCCTCTTATAGTCTATTTCCGCAATAAAGCCTGTGACAGTCTGTACCCACTCGTGCCCCAGCATCACATTCACCACGTACTGCACACCGTCGGCTATCAGGAAGGCTGCCACCGTCAGAGGCAGCATCAGTATCCACGTGGCATAGCGCATCACGTACTTCTCCAGGTTCGACGCAGGCAGCATCAGCAGCGTCTGCCGGTCGTGCTTGCCGTCCATGCTCAGGAACATATATCCAGCCCCCATGACCGTGCTGGCCAATATTGAGAAGATAACCACAAAGACACATGTTTCGTAGCCATCTTTATGGTGTTCTTTCCCCATATACACCCCGAACACCGTCATCATGAGCGTACCCATCACCAGCAACTGCAGGAAGTGTTTCCGGTAGTATCGTCTGTCGCGCACCAGCGTCCATCGCGCCAGCTTCAAGAATCGTTGTAGATTGAACTGTATCATACCATTCACAGTATAAAAGTTGTACAAGTTGTCGTTTAAACCCTCCCCTGCGTGACGGCATTGAAGAGCAGTTCCAGGTTCAGCTGAGTCTCAGGACTGTCTACCTTGCGATGGGCGATGACGGCATTGCCCTGTAGCGAAGGCTCGCTGTAGAGGGCATCGTCAATTGCATCAGCCGTGCGATACTCGAAGGTGTACTTCTCCGTAATCTCAGCTACACTCGCATCGAGCAGCAGTTTCTGTTGGCTCAGGATGAGAATGTGATCCAGCAGCGACTCCACATCATGCACCTGATGCGTGGAGATGATGAGCGTGCGGTCCTCCGTCATGTGCTGGGCGATGACCTTGCGGAACTGCGACTTCGAGGGGATGTCGAGGCCGTTGGTAGGTTCGTCCATCAGCAGCAGACGCGTGCCGGCAGCCAGGGCGAACGACATGAACACCTTCTTCTTCTGTCCCATCGAGAGCGCATTGAGTTTCACGTCCGTTGATAGTTCGAAGTCCCTCATACAGGCCTCGAGCACCTCCCGCGAGAATCGGGGGTAGAACGGCTCGTTGATGCTGACATACTGCTCGAGCGACATCATCGGCAGGTCGAACTCCTCAGGCACGATGAATATCTCGCTCAGCGTGTCAGGGCGTCGCAGACAAGTGTCAACGCCGTCAAGCCTCACGTTTCCTGCCGTAGGTCTGAGCAGTCCGCTGATAAGATACAAGAGTGTCGACTTGCCCGTGCCGTTTTTACCTAATAGCCCGTAGATGTTGTTGGTCTCCAGCTTCAGGCTGAAATCATCGAATACCAGGCCCTTCTGACCTGCGTACTTAAATCGAATGTTACTAACTTCAATCATAATCCATACTATTTAATATTCCTATTCTCAATTACCAAGCTCATGGAGAATCCCGCCTCCACGCCCACCATCATGGCAGCCAGGACATAAGGCTCCGCCATCAGTCCCACCATCAGCGCCACGATAGGTATGACAATGGAGAGCACCATGTAACTCTTCGAGCGGTACAGCCAGCTGTAGGGCATCAGGTGGGCTCCGAAGATCATCGTATAGACCATCAGCATCTTCTCAGGTACAGCAGAGAACACCCACATGGCTATCAGGATGTAGAGTATCTGATTGACCGAGAAGATCACGCCCAGCTGGGTGAGGGGGTTGCCCTTACCCTCGAAGTCGATGTGCAGCATCCGAGAGATAGCCCATGCCAGTGGTAGCAATGGGGCTGCACAACAGAATGTGACAATGTTCTTCGTCTCGATGGGCAGATTTGTGAGGTGAGTCACGGTGATGGCTACCCAGATGATTACTGAAGCCAGAATGAAGTGCAGTCCCTTCTTCTGTCTCTTAGCGCAGTCGAGCCTCAAAGCGTCGACTTGATTCATTTTTGTCTCCATATTAAATAATTAAAAACCAATAATTTATAGCACAAAACAAGTGTACCACATTAATAGTACACTGCAAAAGTAGTGTTTTTCTGATTTCCCTCCAAACTTTTCGAAGGGAAGCCACCATTTCTTAACATACTTTAAG
>DFGG01000160.1 GCA_002371695.1 bacterium UBA3756 | reverse complement strand
TGTTTTTGACTGGAATCTCTCCGATAACCTCACCTTGCATGTACCTTCAGCCCTGCTTGATGCCTACAAGGCCCACAAGGCGTGGGGGCGATTCCATAGAATTGTTGCGATTTAATGAAAAATATCCTAATTAGTTTATTTTGGACATTCCTTTTAACTGGATGCCAGACGGCTCCGAGAGTCATTGCAGAATTAACAGAGCAGCATCCTGCACGTCAGGCAGACTCGGTGTTGGTATACGAACTGGGAGATTCGGTGCCTGCTGAAGCCAAGGTCATCGGCACGGTGAGAGTGACTGATGGTGGTTTGACAAAAACTTACAATTGTCTTTATGGCAACATGCTCTCATTGGCAGTGAAAAAGACGGCAGAAAGTGGAGGTAATGCCTTGCGGATTGACAGACACAAGGAACCGAGTGTCTGGACTTCAACCTGCCATCGTATCTGGGGTAGCATGCTTCTGTTGCCCGATTCATTGGTTAACATTGATGCGGTGGGCGTTATTCAGAAACTGGAGCAGAATAAAGATACCGAACTAGCCAATATGACGAGAGAACATATTTCACGTTATGAACGGGCAACAAACAATCCCAAGAACGTTTTTAACGCTAATTTCGGCTACGGCATCGTCACGTCAGAGATTGTCACTGACAGACATACATACAAGAATAAAGGCGGTTTTGCGGCCGACCTTAGCTATCAGCATTTCTGGAATATGTTTGGTGTAGGAGCCGACTTCAACTACTTTCATACCTCGTTTGATGAAGGCTTCGATGTAAATCTGCTATTTATCGGCCCGAATGTTGGCTTTGGGCTAAAACTTGGTGAGAAATTTCGGTTTGACATTACGCTGAGTCTCGGCTATGGCAACTATAAGGAGTCGAAATGGGGATTCTCGTATAGTGAAGGTGGCTTTGCGGCGAAGTCAGGAATAAACCTGGAATATATGTGCTCTAAGAACATCGGTATCGGTATCAAGGTGGGCGCCTTCTCAATGGGACTTAAAGAACCCGATGGATATAAAGTAGACAAGAATGAATTCTACGGCATCCACCGTACAGATCTTCTGGGCGGCCTCCGCTTCTATTTTTAAACTGAGAAGATCACGGGGACAGGTCATTGATCAAGCACACGGGGTCTGTGGGTCAGGGGACGGCACCTGGGTATGGGTGCCTGTTTTCATGGCAATTTTTTTGCTATCAGACCCAAGAATCTGTCCCCTGTGATTTAGGAAGACCAGATCAACGGCGACCTTGTCATATCGCTCGACACCATCCGTACCAATGCCGAGCAGTTCGGGAAACCCTACGACGAAGAACTGCACCGCGTCATCATACACGGCATCCTGCACCTCTGCGGTCTCAACGACAAAGGACCCGGTGAACGGGAGTTGATGGAGGCAGCAGAAGACAAGGCGCTATCATTACGATAGTGCATTGCTATTTGTTCAGTATCTGTGTTGCGTGCTCTTTGGTCTTCACCTGCTTGCCAGAGAAGATCTGCTCTATGATTCCTTCCTCATTGATAATAAAGGTAGTACGGATGGTGCCCATGGTCTTCTTTCCGTACATCACCTTCTCGCCCCAGACTCCCATCGCCTCCATCAGCGTCTTGTCAACGTCGGCAATCAGGGGGAAGGGCAGTTCGTGCTTCTCCTTGAATTTCACATGCGAGGCAGCAGAGTCCTTGCTGACACCCACTACCTCGTAACCGGCTCCCTGCAGTTCCTGATAGTGGTCGCGCAGGCTACAAGCCTCTGCCGTACATCCGCTGGTGTTGTCCTTCGGATAAAAGTAAAGCACCAGCTTTCGTCCCTGATAGTCACTCAGACGGATGTCCCGTTCCTGTTCGTCCTTGCCCAGTATCTCTGGGGCCTTGTCTCCGATATTCATAGCTTGTTGTATTTTAGTTCAGATAGATACGTCCTTTGTATATCACTAACCCGCGGTAAGATTTGTCAACCTGCTGTCCCTTCAGGCAGTTTATCTTTTGGGCAAAAGCTTCGCCTGCCATCAGCAACAGGAGCGACCATATCAGCAAAAACTTCTTCATCTTGGTAAAGATATGATTATGAATTTGGCTGCAAAGGTACGAAATAATTGTAGAAAAACTCAAATAAATTTGGTTTTTCACTCGGTTTGCGCTACCTTTGCAGGATAAAAGTACTAAAGAAACAATGAAGATCTCAAAAAATGTGGTGTGGGGATTGTGTGCACTAATGTGCCTCACTCATCTGTCGTGCGCAGAGAAGAAGACCAATAGGCCCGACAGCGTCAACGTGAAGACCATGAAGGTAGCAACCAGTTCCCAAGTCATTGGTAAAAGCTATTTGGGCACCATCGAAGAAGAAGACGGAGCCAATGTGACGTTCAATACCATCGGTACCATTGTCAAGGTGATGGTGGACGAAGGACAGTTTGTCAAGAAGCACCAGGCGCTGGCCGAGGTAGATGGCAGCACGACGAGGAACGCCTACCAGATCAGCAGTGCCACCCTGCACCAGACGGAGGATGCCTATCGCAGGTTGAAGGACCTGTATGACAAGGGTACGCTGCCAGAGATCAAGATGGTAGAGATGGAGGCAGCACTTGCCAAGGCGCGTGCCGCAGAAGCCATCTCGCGGAAGGGTCTGGAGGATATCACGCTGCGAGCCCCCTTTGAAGGATATATCGCCCAGTGTTCTGCCCATGAAGGAGCCAATGTGACTCCCGGTATAACGGGATTCAAGTTGGTGAAGATAGACCGTGTGAAGGTCGGCATCT
This sequence comes from bacterium UBA3756, assembly GCA_002371695.1. The sequence continues at coordinate 7,179 of DFGG01000160.1, read as the reverse complement.
CCATACCGGAAAAGGACATTGGCCAGATTCGCAACGGGCAACCCGTCACCTTCATCGTCAATGCGTTAGGTGACAGCATTTATCACGCCAAGATTGTCAACCGTGGCGTTTCGGCCAATCCCATCAACCACTCGTACAAGGTGACAGCCCTGACCGACAACAGCCGGCACCAGCTGTTGCCCGGTATGGTTTGTAAGGTGATGATAGAGAATACGTCGGACGACTATAGCATCGTGATACCCCAGCAAGCCATCATGATTAGCGGTCAAGACCGTTATGTATGGACCGTACGTGAGGGGAAGGCCCATCGTCAGAATGTGATGACGGGCGACATCCTCACCGGTGGGGTGGTCATCACCTCTGGCCTGACCAGTGGCGAGACAATCATCATAGCCGGACAGAACAAAGTGTCAGAGGGAACAATTGTTAGAAGCGAGAACTAAGAAGAGCCATGTCGGGTAATAAGAAAGAACGCAACGATCTGGTGTCCTCGGCCATTCGTTACAAGAGCATCACCATCCTGCTTGTCATCACGATCATCCTGGCAGGCATGTACTCGCTCAAAAAGATTCCGAAGGATGAATTTCCGCAGATGGCAATACCTGTCGGACTGGTTGTCGGTATCTATCCTGGTGCTTCCGAACAAGAGGTGGAGCAGCAGCTGACCAAGCCGTTGGAGAATTTTCTCTGGACCTTTAAGGAAATCAACAAGAAGCGTACGCTCACCTTGAGTTTCAACAATGGCTGTGCCGCTATCGTCATGCTGCAGGAAGACGTTACGGAGGACAAGCAGACGGAGTTCTGGAACAAGCTCAAGGAGCGACTTCCCCTGCTGCAGCTTACCCTGCCTCCCGGTGTGCTGAAACTCATTGCCAACGACGAATTTGGAGAAGCTTCCACCATGTTGCTGACGATAGAGAGCGAAGAGAAGACCTATCGCGAACTCAATGACTATGCCACAGCACTGAGCGACCGTCTGCGCACCATCGATGCCCTGGCGAATATCATCACAATGGGCAACCAGAAAGAGCAGATAGGCATCTACCTGGACCGTGACCGACTGTCGATGTATGGCATCAACACCGCCCTGCTCATGCAAAAGCTTTCGAGTATGACGGGTACCGTATATACTGGTAGCGTTTCGGACGGGCACTTGAGCAGGACGCTGCATGTACAGTCGTCGCTGAACACAGAGAACGACATCGCACAGACCATTATCAGTTCCGCACCATCGGGCGAAGTGGTCAGACTGGGCGACATCGCCACCATCAAGCGTGAACAGCCCGACCCCAATCGTTATATCAGGAACAATGGCAAGAAGTGTCTGCTGCTGTCGCTGCAGATGTATGGCGGCAACAATATCCTGGACTTCGGCGATGAGGTGAAACAGGTGCTCGATGACTTCCAGGCCACCCTGCCTGCTGACGTGAAACTCAACCTCATCAGTGACCAGAGCCATGTGGTAGGTCATGCGGTGGAGGAGTTTCTCATGGAGTTGAGCATCGCCATCATATCGGTCATCATCATCGTCATGCTGATGCTCCCCATGCGTGTGGCCACTGTGGCTGTATCCACCATCCCCATCACCATTTTCGCCTCGATAGCCATTATACAGCTGTTCGGTTTGGAAATCAATACCGTGACGCTGGCCGCGCTCATCGTCTCGCTGGGAATGATTGTCGATGACAGCGTTGTGGTGGTTGACTGCTATCTGGACAAGCTCGATGAGGGAAAGAGTCGCTGGAAGGCTGCTGTCGAGTCGTCACATGAGTTCCTCAAGAGCATCATCACTGCCACCATCGTCATCACGTTCACGTTCTTCCCGCAGCTCTTCACGACGAGCGAGATCATGCGCGACTTCGTCAAGTGGTTTCCCTATTCCATCACCATCGTACTCATCGTATCGCTCGTGGTAGCTATCTTTGTCGTACCGCTCATGCAGTATATGATGATAGGCAAAGGCCTGCAACAGATGGAGACCGAGCACCCCAGCCGCCGTTTCAAGATGCTGGAGAAGGCACAGGGCGTCTATGAGCGACTGATTAGCCTATGCTTCCGGCATAAGTGGACCACCATGGCGACGGGCACAGTGCTCATCATACTGGGAGGCGTGCTGCTGCTGAGCATACCGCAACGACTCACCCCGCGTGCGGAGCGCAACCAGTTTGCCGTCGATATCTTCCTGCCCACAGGTACTGACCTGAAGTACACGGCACAGATAGCCGACAGCTTGGCTGGCATCATGATGAAAGACGAACGCGTGGAGAACCTTACTGTGTTCTATGGCAGCGGCTCACCTCGTTTCCATACGATGTTCATACCCAATCTGGGAGGCTCGCACTTTGCACAGTTTATCGTCAACACCCATAGCGACGAAGAGACACAAGGCATGCTTGACGACTATGCAGACAAATACTCCACCTACTTCAGTGACGCACAGATACTGTTCCGACAGATAGAATATACCGACCGCCCCTATCCTGTGGAAGTACAGGTGACGGGCGACAATATCGACAGTCTGCATGTGGCTACCGACAGCATCTGGAACCGGCTGGCACGCAATAAGAACATCAATGTGCTGAACACCAGTTGGGGAGCCGTCAACAACCGGCTCGAAGTCATCATACACCCCGAGGAAGCCAACCGCTTAGGACTGAGCAAGTCGCTGCTCTCCCTGAATTTCGCCCTGCGCTACGGCGGCGGCATCCCCGTCACTTCCATCTGGGAGGGCGACCATGAAATCAGTGTCGTCATACGCGATGCCAACGAGAACCAGGAGACCATCGACGACCTGAAGAATATCCGTGTGAGCGGTCCCATACCCACGCTGACGGCTACCCCCCTCACACAGGTGGCTGACGTAAAGCCCGGCTGGGGCGACGGATTCATCACCCGTCGTAATGGTATGCGCACAGCATCGGTATATGGCATGATGACACGAGGTGCACTGGTGGGGCCGCTCACCAAGGAGATCTACAAGGACCTGGAGACACTACGCCTGCCGGAGGGTATCACTATTAGCAAGGGAGGTATGGCTGACATGGATAATCAGTATCGCCCGCAAATCTACTTAGGCGTGCTCATTTCCCTCCTGTTGATTTTCTTTGTCGTCCTCTTCCACCTGAAGAGTATCATGCTCACCCTGCTGGTAATGAGCTCTCTGCTGTTCTCGCTCCTGGGCGGAGCCTTGGGTATGGCACTCTCAGGCGATGAGTTCGGAGCCACTGCCATTCTGGGCTTCGTCACGCTGATGGGTATCATTGTCCGCTGCAGCATCATTATGATTGACTATGCCGAAGAGTTGTTCCGCAAAGGACAGGTCTCGCCTACAGAAGCTGCACTGCTCTCTGCCAAGCGTCGTTTCCGTCCTGTATTCCTGACTTCTGCTGCCGCGTCAATGGGTGTGATAACAATGGTGTTCAAGGACTCACCCTTATGGCACCCCATGGGTCTGGTCATCTTCGTTGGAGCATTCGTATCCATGTTGCTCGTACTGACCATGATTCCTACAGGCTACTGTCTGATTAGAAACAAGTTTAAAGAACATAGAGAAGATGAATTTCAGCAATAGACAAGGATGGCGACTGTTCGCCCTCGCTTTCTGCTGTCTGCTGGCATGGCCTGCCAACAGCCAGCGCGTCATGAACCTGAAGGAGTGTATCGCTGCCGCACGTATTGGAAACACGTCAGCCAAAGATGCCAAGAACGACCTGCTGGCTGCCGTGGAACAACAGAAGTATGCCCGCTCGAAAAACTACCCCATGCTCGGCGTCTCAGCCACTCACTTCCATTCCTCGGACCATCTGGTGAAAGCCCAGCTGTTCTCCGATGACTTTCGTGAGGCACTGCAGGAGATTGACGAACTCATCAAGATGGACTTCGTAGGCGATCTGGAATTTATCAAGAGCGGCACCCTTTTGGGATTGACAGCCCTTGAACCCGTCTATACTGGTGGCCGACTGACTAGCTACAACAAACTTGCCGACCTGCAGGTGGATGCCCGTGAGAAGCTCATCAGCGTCACTGACGACCAGATCGTGCAGACCACACAGTTCCTCTATTACAAAATAGTAGAGATGCACGACCTGGACAAGACCTTCGCAAGCATTGAGGAAGAGCTGAAAAGTATCCATCAGGATGCCGTCAACATCTACGAGAACGGCATCGTCAACAAGAACGACGTGCTGTCCGTAGAACTGATGCAGGACCAGGTGTCTGCACTGCGCATCAAGACGGCCAACGCCTGTCGGCTGCTGCGACGTGCCCTGGCCAAATACATGGGTATGGCCAATGAGGACATCGATGTAGATACCCGGATTGACACCGACATCTCAGACCCCGAGACGTTGCGCACCAGCCCGCTGGAGGCAACCCTGAACCGTACGGAGACCCAACTGCTGGACATCTGGGTTCAGAAGTCCCAGTTGGAGAGCAAGATAGCCAAGGCCAACATGCTGCCCATCGTCCTTGTAGGCGGGTCGCTGAGCTACAGCAAGGTCCTGAGCAACTGGCAGGGCAAGGCTATTGCCTTTGCCACGCTGCAGATGCCCATCAGTGCCCTGTGGAGCGAGCGCCATGAGTACAAGCGCAAGAAGATAGAAGAACAGAAAGCCCTGGACTTCCGTCAGGACAAGCGTGAACTCATCACGCTGCAGATTATGGATGCCTGGGACAATCTGGAGAGCGCGTACAGGCAGACTCAGATTGCCGAGAAGAGTATTGTGCGAGCAGAAGAAAACCTGCGCATACAGCGTGAGTACTATCGTAATGGTCTGACCAATATGACGATACTGCTCGATGCCCAGCGTCAGCAGCAGACGGCACTCACCCAGCGGGCCACAGCCGTCAGCGAGTACCTGCAGGCCAAGACCAAGTACCTGATTCTCACAGGCAGGAGAAACTATTAGTCGTCCAATATGTTACTGTACTTATCGGCCAAATACAAGCCCAGCAGGATCAGCAGCGTACCCAGCATGAACCAGATGGTAATCTGCTCTAGAATCATGGGGACCAGTGAGTACTTTCAATCTATTCATAATCAGTTAACTTTACGAATTAAACCATAAGAGAGTCCTGTCAGTCTTGAGAGTTGACGAATACTTCCGCCATACTCCTTGGCTGCTTTTATAATTACATTTCTGAATTCTTTACTCATGTTCTGCATTTCCAGAGGGTTATGGATATTGTACGTCTGAAACAGGAATCTGCGTATGTCTTCATCTGTAACCATCATGTCATCAGCCGTATCAATCTCCAAATATTTTTGCGAAAAAGTGCATAAATAACATAAAAAAGGATTAAGAGAGTCGTGGGGACTTTGACCCACTTTGCCTGACAAAGCGATCAGGGGGACATGCAAAGTGTCAGACACTTTGCAGGCACTGTTCGTTAGATATGGAATCTATCAATCCATACTCTTAATCCTTGTTGACAATAACCAGGCTGTCGGCTTTGATGCGCTTCTGTAGCCAGTCGTTCAGCTTCTGTGCATCTACTTTTGAGAGTTTGCTGCCTTCTGAACACCGGATGATGGCTGCCACGTAGGAGCAGGTGGCGGCAGAGTCACGGCTGAACTCTTTCACGTGCGAGAGGCTGAAATGACTGACCTGAGGGAAGATCGTGGCCATCTCTGGACGGAGGTCGGCGGCGAGCTGGTCTATCCTCGTATATCGGGAAAGTTGCTCGCTGAGCAGTGCGTTTTGGGCAGAGAGGCCTGCCTGCTGTCGGCGTTCCTGTTCGTAGCTGGTGTTGAGATGGCTTAGCTGTTCGTTGAGCGTCAGCAGGCTGTCGCTCTGCGTTCCCTGAATGATACGCAGCTGGTAGCCCTCCAAGCCGTACCCGGCCATGTGGCGTTCTGCCTCCAAGCGCTTCGCTTCGGTAATCTCACGCCCCACAGCCACAATGCGCAGTTTCAGACTGTCATTGTCGATGTTGTCAGAGATAATCTGTGTGCCGCGCTGGCTCAGTTCCGCCTTGATGAAGTACCTCACGTTGCTGTCGAAGACATGCTGCTGCACGATGCAAACGGTCATATAGGCAGCAGGCAGCATAGTCAGCACGATGATTATCATCAGGTAGCGGTGAGCCTTCCGTGCCTTTTCAGGCGACTGGAACTCACGGCGGTGAAAGTGCATCAGCCGCACGCCACAATATGTCGCCAAGGCAATGAATACGGTGTTGATGAAGAATAGGTAGAAGGCGCCGAGGAAATACATCAGGTGCCCTGTAGCCAGTCCGAAACCTGCCGTGCAGAGCGGAGGCATCAGGGCGGTGGCAATGGCTACGCCGGGGATGACATTGCCCTTGCCTCGTGTGCAGAGGGCGATGATGCCCGCCGCACCGCCACAGAAGGCGATGAGCACGTCGTAGAGGGTGGGCGACGTGCGGGCCAGCAGTTCCGACTGTGCCTCGCCAAGCGGGGTAATCAGGAAATAGACCGTGGCTGTCAGTACGCTGATCAGTGTAGCAACACCGAAATTCTTTGCCGCCCGTCTGAGCAGGTCGAGGTCGTTGGTACCCACAGCCAGTCCCATGCCGATGATGGGTCCCATCAGCGGTGAGATAAGCATGGCACCGATGATGACTGCCGTGGAATTGACGTTAAGACCCAATGAGGCGATGAATATAGCGAAGATGAGCACCCAAAGCTGGGCACCGCGAAAACTTACTCCGCTGCTTATCTGCTCGACAATCTCGCGCTCGTCTTCCTTGTCAGGCATCAGGTTAAAGTAGTAACCTATCCGTTTTGTCAATTCTGCTATCGTCATTTCTTTTAATGCAAAGTGTCAGACACTTTGCAACTTATTTCACACGTGTCATCTGGAAGGTGGCGGTGTAGGTGGAGCCGTCTTCGCGTTGGCGCAGGGCTTTCCACTTCATCACGCCGCCCTCGATGCTCTCTATCTCCCACCACTCGCGCAGTTCCTCGCTGTCGGCGGTATTCTTCCAGCGGGTGCAGAGCAGGGTGCCGTCGACGAAGTACTCGGCCAGCGCATCGTCTTGGGCCACCCACTCGGCGTCGCCTTCGTTGTAGTAGACGTAGGTGCCGTCGGCCTTGTACTCCCAGCGGTGTAACTCGCCGTCGGTGTGCTCGTCCTCAGCGCTGGTCACCTTGCCCTCCCATGTGCCGATCATGTCCTGCTGATAGTCCTTGTTGATGCGCTCGTAGCGCTCCTTGCC
>DFGG01000088.1 GCA_002371695.1 bacterium UBA3756 | reverse complement strand
GGGGTATCTCCATCACGATGCACTTTGCTGGCTTGCCATTCTGCACGAACACCACATGCGTACGCCCGATAGGTTGCGCCGTGTGTATCTCCGTGCCCTCAGGTGCCTGATAGCTCCACACGGTCGTGCCCTCACCGTCCACCTCGGCCACGCCATACTGATGGGCCACGAGGATGTGCCCGTCTGACATCAGCACGGCATCGCTGATCTCGCCCTTGTTCAACTGGTCTTTGTAACTCCAGCTCACCTGTCCGTCTTTCACGATAAACATGCGCCGCTGCTTGCTCTGTCCAGCATAGAAGAAGTCATGACGGCTCAAACTCTCGTCGACTGCCGTAGCCGGCTGTGCCATAGTACCTGTAACGGCCCCCATCAGGGCCAACAATGTCAGTATTCGTTTCATTTGTTCGTAATAGTTTGTTGTTTCGGGTGCAAAAGTAATAAAAAAAGGCCTCACTTACAATACATTCTCCCATCAATTATGCTACAGAATTCCGTCAAGTCTTCTGTACAGCCATCAGTCAGGGTTACGCATGAATCAAAATCCGGCACCGAAGCCAAAGTCACACGTCACGAAGAGACTCAGCAACAACCATAGTCTTGATACCTTTTTCATACAGCTTCATTTTTGATTTGTGATGCAAAAGTATATCTTTTTTTCTGAAAAGCAAAACATTTCCGACTTTTTCTTGACTTTGTTCTTTCATGCAAGGTCGCAAAGTTGCAATGAGAAAAAATATTCAAAAAAGATCACCAATAACGGAAAAAGAAATCATAATCAGAGCATAAAGAATGAAGGCTGCGTCATCGCGACGCAGCCTTCGTTCCAAAAAGACTAACTACAATACTTAATAACTATTATAACCTGCAAATGTATTAATAGCCAGGGTTCTGCCATGCCTTCTTGTCGGCATCGGAGAGGTTGGAGCCGTCGGGGTTCTGCAGCGTGTCGATGAACTTCTGCGGAATGGGACGGTAGTTGTGACGGTCCTGAATGTTGGGCGCAGCCTCAGGGTTGAAGGCTTTGGCACGCTTCACGAGCAGGTTGCAGCGTGCCAGCTCATCCCAGCGGTTCCACTCGCCAAGGAGCTCACGAGTGCGCTCGTTCATCACGAAGTTGAGCATACGGTCGTAGTCGCTCGTAGCACCGATGGCTGTCAGCACGGCCTCATCCTCGGCAGGTAGCTGACTGTAGCTCTTGATCTGCAGGTCGGAGGCGGCAGTGGTCTCCTCGATGCCGGTAGAAAGATAATAGGTGTTCTTGTGGGTCATCGATGCATAATAGGCATCGGTATTGGTCATGGCCTTTCCGGCGAAGTCCTTGTTCTTCTTCGGCGGGGTGGAGTTAGCCGTTGAGTTGTCCTTGTCACCACCGTCGGCCTTGAGGAATGCCATCGAACCATCGGTATAGTAGCTGCGGTCTTCACCGTCTTTCCACTGGCCACGGGCACGGAGCACGTTGACGGTAGCGATGGCGTCCTGATAGTTGCCCATACGCACCTGGCACTCTGCCTTTACAAGATAGGTCTCACCACTACGGGCCATGATGACATCACGATGAGCATCGCCCTTCTCACCCGTACGGGAGCCATCGGCCGTCTTGTTGATTCCGCAGAACACGTTGGAGGTGGCGGTGTTCTGGCTGACACCGTAGTTATAGAGCACATATTTGCCGTCCATGAATGTGGGGAAGGCATTGGGCACCCACTTGCCCGTGAGGGGATTGACGAAGCTGTGCGCCTGTCCGCCGCGTCCGAACGTGCCATAGGGCTCGCCGTCGAAACGGTGGTCGTCCTTCTTATTGAGGATGAAGATGATACCCTCGTCACCGATACCGGGCATCTGCTCGGCCGTGATACCGTTCTCCGCGATGACGTCGGCTGCACTCTTGGCGGCGTGGTTCAAGCCATAGACAGTCTTGAAGGTCTTCCACATACGGGCATCGTTGACATTGTCGAACACCGAGTAGGTGTACTCCGTAGGACGGCAGCGCTGGAAGTCCATACCGCCGATATACTGGCCGCGCTGTACCCAGCCACCAGAGAAGTTGGAGAACTGCGGGTCGAAGTAATTATAGGTACGGTTGCCGAAGCGTCCCTGCGTGGTGGCATCCTCATTGTGCTCGGCGGCCATCAGGATCTCTGAGAGTCCCTCGTTCTTACAGTCGACTCCCGTCCACTTGGCATACAGGTCCCAGTAGTCGGCCGCCAGCGGACAAGCCTTGATGACCTCGTCGCAGAGGGAGATGGCCCGTGTGAGGTCGGCATTCTTGTCGTACTTACCAGCCCAACTGGTGCAGCGCTCCGACTGTCGGTACAACAGGGCTTTGGCCAGGAAGTGGGCGGCAGTGTACTTGGTCCAGGTGCCATTGCCGCGCCATTTATCGGTAGGCAGCATGTTGTAAGCCTGTTCCAGGTCGGCAATGACCTGATTGAGGGTCTCTTCTTCAGAGGCACGAGTGAAGTCCTTCTTGATCTCACCATTTGAAGGCTCAGTCTGGATGACCACGCCACCATACTGGGCGAACAGGCGATAATAGTTATAGCCACGGAGGAAGTAAGCCTCACCGAGGGCCTTGTTGCGGCTGTCTTCATTAGCCACATTGACGGCCTTGGCAATCACCAGATTGGCCGTAGCGATACCGTAGTACATCTCATCCCAGAGAGCCGACACAGCGGGACAGTTCTTGTTGGCCGCGCCCAGCGCCGGAGTACAGTCAAGAGGATTGAGGCGGTTGTCGTAGGTGTTCCAGGGTTCCGAGGTCAGGTCGGCACCATTGGTAAACTCGTCGCAGCCATAGAGGGTGATACCGTATGCCCATTCATAACCGAAGTGCCAGCGGATGTTTCCGTACAGGCCGGCAGCCATCTTCAAGGCACCTGTTTCGTCTTCAAGCAGTGCGTCTGTCACCTTGTGGCCGGCATCCTCCTTGAGGAACTCATCGCTACAAGAGGTCATGCCCACCAAGGTCAGCATCGAAAGCGCACCACAAACTATTTTATTGCTGATATATTTCATAATGATATACTTTTTCAATTATCAATGTTCAATTCTCAATGTACAATTTCTCAGAAATCTACCTGCAGACCTACGGTGAAGCCACGATTGTAGAAGGTAGCACCCGTGTCGAGATCCATGAAGTCGACTGACGAGTAGAGCATGCCGAGGTTGCGGCCCTGCACATAGACCTTGATGCCGTTGATGCCGATGGCCCTGCAGATGCTCTTGTCGAAGTTGTAGCCCAGAGAGAGGTTGCGGATCTTGACGAACGAGGCACTCTTGAAGCCGAGCAGTCCTGCGTAGGGATCGCCGCCTGCCTGGCTGTAGACGGGTTTCTGCCAGTCAGCACCGGTGTTCGACGGTGTCCAGTAGCTGATCTCGCGCTGCTGATACATACCCAGCTGACCCTCACCGCCAGTGCTGATGGTATAGCCGAAGCGGCCCTGCAGCTCGAGGGCGAGCTCGATGCCCTTCCACGAGAAGGTGTTAGACCAGCCTGCCGTCAGTCGGGGATTCTTGTTGCCGATAATCACACGGTCTTCAGCATCTATCTTATAGTCACCGTTCTGGTCGACGGGCTTCACATTGCCTGCACTGAACTTCTGTCCGTTCTCATTGAACTTGGCCATCTCGGCAGCATCGCTCTCCTGCCACAGTCCGTCGGCCTCATAGCCATAGTGTACGGCAATCGACTCGCCGATGAACCATGCGTTGTTGATATCGTCTTCCTTTCCGTTGGCCAGTTCGGAGATCTCGTCCTTCTGCCAGGCGAAATTCAGGTTGGAGTTCCACGTGAAGTCCCTGGTCATCACGGGGATGGTGTTCAGCGTCACCTCGATACCCCTGTTCTTGGTCTGACCCACATTGGCCAGCATCGAGGGATAACCAGAGAGCGAAGGCACGCTCATATAGAGCAGCAGGTCCTTGGTCTTCGACAAATACATATCGATGGTACCGCCGATACGGCCCTTGAGGACACTGAAGTCGATACCGAAGTTCCACTGGGTGGTCTTCTCCCAGCCCAGGTTCTTGTTAGGCATGGCATTGGAGCCGCTGGTATAATAAGGCTCGTTGGTGACGAAGATCTGAGAGTTGCCGGTGCTGAACGGCTGCCAGTAGCTGCTGATGACGCCGAGCGTGCCGTAAGGGCTGACGGCAGCATTACCCGTCACACCGACACCCAGACGAAGCTTCAGCTGTTCGAGCCACGTGACGTCGCGCAGCCAGCTCTCCTGCTCCATGCGCCAACCCAGGGCCATCGAGGGGAAGAAGTCCCACTTGTTGCCCTCTGCCAGTACGGAGGCACCATCCCAGCGGGCGGAAGCGGTGAGCAGATAGCGGTCCATGAAGGAGTAGTTGATGCGGGCCATGTATGACGACAGGGAGTTCTCCGAGAGGCCTGTGCCCATGGATGCCTGATACTGGGCATCGGTAATGTCGATGGCACCCATATTGTTCCAGAGGAACGAAGGAATGGTGACACCAACCTCGCTCATCGAGCTGCTCTCATTGTTCACCTTCGAGGCACTCTGCAACAGGGTGATGCCGAAGGTATGGTCCTTGATGCTCTTGTTGTAGATCAGCATATTGTCGAGTGTCCAGGCGAAATGACGCTCATCGCCACGGGAGGCGGAGTTCTTGCCACCGGCACGGCTGATAGAGCTGCTGTCGAGGAAGTTGCCGCGACGGTAGTAGCGGAAGTCGGGACCCAGCTGTGTCTTCCACTGCAGGCCCTGCAGGGGCTGCCATATCTGTCCGAAGTCTATCTGAGCGTAGAAGCTGCCCAGAACACGGAAATTCTCACGGTTATCGTTCGACTTGGTCCACTCGTCGATGACGGAATAGGTATTGGTGGTAGAACCGCCAGGCTGGGTGATAATCTCACCCTTCTCATCGTAAGGGAGTGTATAGCGGAGGATGTTCTTGGCTGCGCTGTAGAGCTCTTTGGCACCTGTGGATGTGCCATAGGGGACTGAGTAGCCGTACTTCTGCACGCCGTATGAGGCATTTATCGAGCCACCGGCCTTGAACCACTTAGTGCCCTGCACGTCGGCAGATGCTGAGAGATTGAAGCGCTCGTACTGCTGTCCCTTCTGCGTACCCTTGTTCTTCAGATAGCCGAAGGAGACGAAGCCCGACAGGTTCTTCGTACCGCCACGAGCCGAGAGCGAGTGCTCCTGGGTGACACCAGTCTGAGTGACGAAGTCGGTCCAGTCGGTGTCTGTCACCCTTGAGCCGTCCCATGAGCCACCGGCCCAGCCCTTCATCACATTGTTAAGGGCTGTCTCATCACCGGCAAAGAAGGCCTTATCCTGTTCCTGATTGGGCTGATCGCCAGGGGTGTACTTGTCGGGAGCAGAGTTATAGTATGCCCAGCGGCGCCAGGTGATATAGTCGCTGGCCGACATGGCAGGACTCTTGTCGACGATCTTCTCGAAGGTGAACGAGCCATTATAGGTGAGCTGCATCTTGCCCTCCTGGCCACGCTTGGTGGTGACGAGCACCACACCATTGGCACCACGGCTACCGTAGATGGCCGTAGAGGAGGCATCCTTCAGAATGTCGATGCTCTCGATGTCGCGCGGATTCAGCGTCTCAATGCCGCCAGCCTGAAGGGGCACACCATCGACGACATACAGCGGAGCACTGGAGGCAGAGATGGAACGGGTACCGCGAATAGAGATAGAACCCACGGTGCCCGGGCGCTCGCTGGTGGTGATATCCACACCGGCAGCCTTGCCCTGCAGGGCCTCGAAGGCATTGCTAACAGGCTTCGTGTTGAGTTCCTTCTCGC
>DFGG01000111.1 GCA_002371695.1 bacterium UBA3756 | reverse complement strand
GATCATTCAGACTCAGGCCGTTGACTTTGAGGGAGTCGGCAAAACGGGCACTGATGGCGTAGCTCAGCGAATCGGAGGCAGAGGCAGCTGGTTGGAGGATGCCAATCACCTCACCGTCCTCATTGAGCAGAGGACAGCTCACAGCCTGTTCGGGAGTGCGCATGGCGATGGTGTAGTAAGCATAATCATCCTGGAACTTCTCCGCCTTACGGATCAGACCGCCTGGCAGGTTCTTCGACTCACGATAGGGCAGGAGCCAGAGCGTGGTGCCCACAGGTGCTGCGGACTGAGCCACGGTGAGGGGTTGTGACTTGCCATCGACGCGGAATTTAGCCACATCGTACATATCATTCGCCCCAATCAGTCCTGTGACCCTCATCTCCTTGCCACTGGCATCGATGACCGTAGCACGGGCAGCTCCCTTGAAGGGAGCAAAACTACTGACCGCCTCACCCTGGGCCCCCACAAAGAAGCCATTGCTGCTGGCGATGAGAGAACCGTCGGCAGCGAAGGTCTTGAGGGTGAAGACCGACTTGCCTGCCTTCTTGGCCCAGGAGGGCTGGGCCTTTGCCGTGGGAAGACAACATGCGACATATAAAGTGATCAGTGATAAACTTATCAGGATTCGTTTCATACCTATTTATTCTTTTTACCTTTTTACTTTTGTACCTTTAAGAGTTGTTTGGCATTCTGAATGGCAGCCTCAGAGACATCACTGCCACTGAGCATCTGTGCAATCTCCGTGATGCGACGCTCGGAGGATAGTTCCTCCATCCGGCTGGTAGTGCCCTGTGGCGTCTCCTCCTTGGAAACCTTATAGTGGGTGGTGCCCAGGGCGGCAATCTGAGGCAGGTGGGTGATGCTGATCACCTGACGCTCGTTGCGCCCCATCTCCTGCATGATCTCAGCCATCTTCTCGGCAATCTTTCCACTGACGCCCGTATCTATCTCATCGAAAATGATGGTGGGCAGCTTGACAGCCCCGCTGATCATGGCCTTAAGGGCCAGCATCACACGGGCAATCTCACCTCCCGAGGCCACCTGTGAGACAGGTTGGAGTGGGGTGGAGGTGTTGGCTGAGAAGAGGAATGCGATACGGTCCTGTCCATTGCGCCCAAGAGCCTCGCGGGTCATCTGAACCTGGAACTGTACGTGAGGCATGCCTAAGGGCACGAGGCGCTGCAGCATCTCCTGTTCAATCTTCCGGGCTGCTGCCGTACGGAGTCTGGTCAGTTCGTCGGCAGACTGTTGACAAGCCTTACGGAGCTCTTCCTGTCGCTGTCGGAGGACGGCGAGTGCCTCGTCGCTATTCTCGATATTGCCTAATTTGCGTTCCAGTTCATCGCGCAGTGCAATCAGTTCGGTGATGTTCTCTGCGTGGTATTTCTTCTCGAGGTCATAGATCTTGTCGAGCCTGGCATTGATGGCATCGAGTTCTGAAGGGTCGAAATCCACATCTTCGAGTCGTCCGTTGATGTCCTGGGCGATGTCCTTCAGTTCGATGTAAGTACTGTCGAGGCGCTCGGTGAGCTCGGTCATGTCGGGATAGACCCGTTGGATATCACGGAGTGCAGAGATGGCGGTGCGCAGTGAGGTGACGATGCCTGTGCCATCCGCCTGTAGGGCATGATCGGCCGTAAAGAGGGCAGCCTTGATCTCCTCGGAGTGGGTCATGGTGTCGCTCTTCTGTTCGAGGTCCTCCTGTTCGCCTTCGGAGAGACGGGCATGATGGAGCTCATCAAACTGGAACTGAAGGAAATCGGCGTTCTGACGGTTACGCTCGATGTCATCCTCGGCCTGGCGCAGTTCGGCTGTTACAGCCTGATAGTCGGCATAGGCCTGCTGATAGGCCGATAGTTGTTGTTCGTCACTGGCGATGATATCTGCCACACTCAGCTGGAAGTCCTGTTTGTTGAGCAGCAGGTTCTGGTGCTGGGAGTGGACGTCGACCAGTTTGTCACCCAGTTCCTTGAGCATAGCCAGTTGTACCGGTGTATCGTTGATGAAGGCGCGGCTCTTACCAGAGGCCAGGAGTTCGCGTCGGATGATGCAGTCGCCATTGTCGTATTCGATGTCATTATCCGTGAAGAATGCTTCCAGACGATAGCGTGACAAGTCGAACTGAGCCTCGATGATGCATTTGTCTGTACCCGTCTTGATAGTCTTGGCATCGGCCCGTTGTCCCAGCAGAAGACCGATGGCTCCCAGGATAATACTCTTGCCCGCACCTGTCTCACCTGTGATGACAGAAAAGCCGGGATAGAGGTCTATGTCGAGAATGTCGATGAGTGCAAAGTTCTTGATATATAAGTGTTTAAGCATATCCGTTAAATCTCAAATATAAATCACTACTGACTGATCTTCTCCCAACTGCTACTCTGCGAGGCATTGATGGACATCAGCAGTTCGTTGATGGATTGTTTCTCCTTCTGCGTACCCTTACCCTTGTAGATGTTGACCAGCTCGTCTTTCTTGTAGTCTGTCCATATCTGGGGGAGCAGACTCAGGGGCTTGTTCTCATGGGCCTTCTTCAGGTTGGTTTCCAGGGCGGTGGATATCTCCGTACGTCCTCGCTCGGCATTATTCGCCATCTCGTCGAGTCCCTTGCGATAGTAGTCATACTGCAACTGTCGGAAGGGTTTCATCTGTTCGTCGAGATAGTCGTTGATGATGGCGAAGCGGTTGCGGGAGTCCTCGAAGGATTTCCATCCGGGGAATCCCAGATCCTGAGCATTGTTGACCAGATACATGCAGCGTTGCAGGATATCAGTGCCTCCCATGGGTGCGAAGCTGTCGAGATTGAGACCGATGATGAGGTAGGCATAATAGGCGATGAGGGCCGTCAGCTGGTTGTCGATGGTCTCATCGTTGAAGTTCAGCTGGTCGAACTGTGCGAACTGGAAGTTGAACTGCGCATCCCTATTATTGTATAAGGTGGAGGTGTAGCTGGAGTTGAAAACTGGACGGTTGGCCTGGATCAGGGCCGTACATTCGAAGGTGTTCTCCTCCCGTACATATTTCGTGACGGTGATGTTCATCGTACACTGGATACGTTCATTCTCCTGAAACTGCAGGGCAGTCCACTGGCGGTCGTTGATAAACTGTTCCAGCGTCTGCTGCAGGTTGTCGAAGACGCTGGCATCCGTGCCCTGTATCTGGCTGTGGTTGATATTAACCTTTACTTGCAGCTCCTGGGCGTGGCCAAGAGCTGCAAGCAGGCATAGCAGTATAGTAGTGAGATATCTCATCCGTTCATCTTTGCCTCGCGCAGACGGATACGGGTCAGCACCTGTTTGGTGTTATAGGTGAAGTCGCCTCCCAGTATCCAACTGTAGTAGCCAGGGTCAGAGCGGAGCACATCGACTACGGGGAGTCCCTTGTGCTTGCCGAAGTTGAACACCTCGATCAGACGGGGGTTACCCTCCTGGTCGAGCAGTGGCTTACCGTCGGGACCTTTCACCTCTCCCCATACGATGCGTCCGGCAAAGTCTACGTTCTTGTTCATCTTCGAGAAGTCGGCGAGCATCTCCATATCGTTCTCAAGAACTTTCTCCGGGTCCTCATTGGCACCAGGAGCATACTTGTCGAGTTCACCCATCAGCACGCGATAAGTGGCTTCTGTGTCCTGGTCGGCCCGATGGGCTTCGAAATCCTCTTCCATCTTACGTCCGCAGTAGAACTTATAGGCGGCTGCCAGATTCCGGCGCTCCATCTTGTGGAAGATGGTCTGAGCGTCGATCATGCGGCACTTGGAGAAATCGAAGTCGATGCCTGCACGGAGGAACTCCTCTGCCAGCAGGGGAATATCGAAGTGGTTGGAGTTGAAGCCGGCGAAGTCGCAGCCATTGAACTTCTCGCAGAGTTGGGGTGCAATCTGCTTGAAGGTAGGCTTGTCCTTCACATCCTCGTCGGAGATGCCGGTAAGGGCCGTGATCTCTTGCAGGATGGGACGCTCAGGATTGATGAGTTCGTTGCCTCGTTCTTCCTTTCCGTCGGGATACACCTTGATATACGACAACTGGATGATGCGATCCTTTACGATGTCTAGTCCGGTTGTCTCGAGGTCGAAGATGACCAGTGGTTTTGTCAGATTCAGTTTCATCAGGAACAATAATAAGTGTCAGGTGAGAGACTAGTCGTTGATGAGCATAGGCATCATCAGCATCAGCACATCCTGGTTCTCAGGCTGTTCCGATGGCAGTACGAGACCAGCGCGACTGGGATCGGCCAACTGTATAATCACTTCCTGACTGTCGAAATTGCTCAGGATCTCGATGAATGAGGAGCCCTTGAAACCGATGCTCATAGGCTTGCCGTTGTATTCGCATGACATACGCTCGGTGGCAGTCTTTGAGAAGTCGTAATCCTCGGCATCCAACTGGAGGGTATTGTTCTCAACGTGGAAGCGTATCAGGTTGCTGCTGCCATTGGCGAATGGCTGCACACGGCGGAGGGCTGCCAGCAGACTCAGACGGTCAGCACGCAGTTCGTTGGGATTGCCCTGGGGAATCACAGAGTTGTAGTTGGGGTAGCGCCCCTCGATCAGTCGGCAGAGCACAGTACCGTCGCCGTAGTTAATCTCGGCGTTACGCTCATCGAAACGGATGGTCACGTCGCCACCGTCCTTGCCCAGGATATTGCGGAGCAGGTTAGCCGGCTTTTTCGGAAGGATAAATGAAGCGGGCTGGTCGCTATGGATACTGAACAGTTTATTGCGTACCAGTTTATGACCGTCGCTGGCCACGATTGCCAAGCATTCGGGTGTCAGGTCGAAATAGATACCGTTCATCACTGGGCGGAGCTCATCCTGAGCCGTAGCGAAGATGCTGCGGTTGACATTCTCTGCAAGCACGGTGTTGGGAATGGTTATGGTGTAAGCACTGTCGTTGACGCTCTGAGCCAAAGGATACTCGTCGGCATTCTCTATGGGCAGGGAGAACAGACCGTTCTGATAGGATATCTTCACGATGGCCTGTTCGATGCTTGCATCGAAGGTGATAGGCTGCTCGGAGAATCCCTTGACAGCTTCGAGGAGGTCGTGGTTGCCGATGGCAAAACGGCCGTCGCCATCACTGTCAGTCAACTGGATGGCCGTGCGCATGGTGTTCTCGCTGTCGGAGGCAGTAAGTGTCAATGTCTGCCCGCTGATCTCAAACAGGAAATCGCCTAAGATGGGCAGGGCATTCTTGCTGTTAATTACTCTTGAGAGGGCGGTGAGTTTATTGCTCAGCGCTGTGCTAGATACTGTGAATCGCATAATCTTATAGTTTTTTGTTTCTTCTTACATTATTATTTATTGTGGCAAAATTACAAAAAAACGTTGTTATGAACAAAAAAATGCCGATAAATTTTCGTGTTTCAAACTATTTTTAGTAATTTCGCACCTTGAAACGAGAAAAAACAACAAATAAAAACATTTAAGCAATGGAATTAACAGGTAGAATTATTGCCGTACTTCCGGCAAACAGTGGTGTGTCACAGCGTACTGGTAACACATGGATGTCACAAGAATATGTCATCGAGGTGCCGGGCACGTTTCCCCGCAAGTGTGTCTTCCGTCTCTTTGGTGAAGACCGTATCAAGCAGTTCAACATTCAGAATGGTGAGGATCTGACTGTTCAGTTCGATATAGACGCCCATGAGTATAATGGCCGTTGGTTTAATGAAGTACGTGCCTATAATGTGATTCGCGGTCAGGTTCAGCAGCCCGTGGCTGGTGCTCCTGTAGCCAACGCAGGGGCTGCACTATTCCCTCCCCAGCAGCCTGCTGCAGCAACAGCACCTTTCCCTCCTGCCCAAGAGCCGGCAGCAGAAGGCAGTACAGACGATCTGCCATTCTAACTACCAAACATAATCCACTTCACGGTTCGTCCGAAGGGGAATCGGAAGCGGTTTGTGTCCGACATCAAGTGGTCTTGAACTTTAAACTGGGGCCAGGTCCGAAGTTAAAGTTCGACATACTATATGAAAAGAAGCCTCGTGAACGAGTGGCACGAGGCTTCTTTAGTGTTTGACTGCAGAAAAGACTACTCCTTACTGATGCTGTTCGCGAAGGAGGTCGTTGACAGTCTTCACAGGATTGAAGGTGCCGAGGGGAACCTCGACGAAGACTGTACTCCAGTTGCTCATAGCGCCATTCCACAAGCCAGGTAACTCTAAGGCTTTCAGCTCCTTACCAGCTTTCGATTTAGAAGAGATGAAACCCGTGGTCTTGTCGACGAACTCGGGCAGGTTGTAGGCCTCACCCTTATAGTTCTTGACAGCGCAAACGAGGTCGACGGGGTTGAAGTGTGTGCCCTGTGTGAACATCTTCATATAAGCCTCATTGTTGGTGTCGATCTGAGAACTCTCGAGGATCTGCAGGCTGACGGTACCATCCTGGTTGTAGGTGAGGAACGGGCCTCCACCAGGCTCACCGACATTCTTCACCACGCCACATACACGCATCGGACGGTCGAGCTTACGACGGAGATAGTCGGCATCCACCTTGTTATCTTTGGCATCGATGCAGAGGCACTTGCTCACGAACTCAGCAATCTCCTGCAGCTTGGCTTCATCAGCACCGGCATCGAGTGCACGCAGGTATTCGAAAGCCTGCTTCTGCAGCGTAACGAGTACGCCGGCGATGACCTGTTTCCACTCTACGGTCTCGGGCTTCAGGCGATCGGGCACCACATTGTCGATATTCTTGATGAAGATGACATCGGCATCGATCTCGTTGAGATTCTCGATGAGAGCACCATGACCGCCGGGGCGGAAGAGCAGTGAGCCGTCGTCGTTGCGGAACGGAGTATTGTCGGGGTTGGCAGCAAGGGTGTCAGTAGAAGGTTTCTGCTCAGAGAAGCTGATATCGTACTTAATGCCATACTTCTGGGCAAAAGTGTCAGCCTTTTCGGCCACTTTTGCCTTGAAGAGTTCCATGTGTTCGTGACTGACGGTGAAGTGGACATGTGCCTCGCCGTTGGATGCAGCGTAAAGCGCACCCTCCACAAGATGCTCCTCCATGGGGGTACGGGCTCCTTCGGGGTATTTGTGGAAGAGCAGGAGGCCCTTGGGCAGCTGTCCGTAGTTCAGGCCCTCAGCCTTGAGCATATTGGCAGCGACGGCCTTGTAGCACCCTTCAGCGATGAGCTGTTTGATGCCCTTGCCCTCGTTCTTCTGGCAAACGGCGTCGAGTGCGTCATAGAAAGCGAACTTCTCGATGGAATCGAAGTATTTCTTCTCGAAATCGGTGGTGGGCACGTCATAGTCGGCATCGACAAATGCAAACATGTTCTTGAACATACGGCTGGCAGCGCCCGATGCGGGTACGAACTTGACCACCTTCTTGCCTTCAGCCTTGTAGGCGTTCCAGGCATCGACGAACTGCTTGCGCTCGGCTTCTGCCGGTGCAATGATGCCATTGCCGATACCAGCCGCTGCTTCCAGCTTCAGGAAGGGGAAACCAGTCTTGAACTCGTTCAACTGATTCTCAATCTGCTCAGAGGTGATACCCTTCTGTGCAATCTGCTTTAAGTCTTTTTCTGATAACATAAAATAGGTATTTAGTTAAAAATATATGGCAAAAGTACTAACTTTTTCTGAAAAATTCGCATAAATCCAAAGAAATTTGTATCTTTGCCCTTAAATTTGTGGATTTATGGCAAAAGAATTCGCATTTACATACGAAGAGAAGAAGAAACTGGCCGCTCAAACGGCCGATATACTCACTTCGGAGATCGGTCTGAAAGGTGATGCTATTCAGGCGGTGATGCTTACTCCCGAGATCGACGA
>DFGG01000001.1:9078-11290 GCA_002371695.1 bacterium UBA3756 | reverse complement strand
ATGAGCATGGCATCTATCAGCTCTGTCTCTCGCCCTCAAACATCCTTGTGCGCAAGAACGACAACAGCATCCGTCTGTTGCTCCACGGTTCTTTCTACGAGCGGCTGGGTATGAATGCTGAACTGTACGAGGGCTTAGACAACTATGTGGCTCCAGAAGTCATGCGCGGAGAATCAGCAACAGCTGCTAGTGATGTTTACGCACTGGCCAAATTTATGGATTATCTCTACGCTTCATCAGGTATGCCTCTCGCCTTGAAATCTCCCGTCAGCAAGGCTGCTTCGGAAGACCCTGCTAAACGTTATGCCACGGTGGCCGATTTCCAGAAAGCGATGGAGCAGCGCAAAGCCACCTTCCGTTCTGCCCTTATGGGTGCAGGTGCACTGCTTGTAGCCCTGATCTTGGCAGGACTCTTCTTCGGACTGACACCCGACACTGAAGATGTGGAGTTCGTCAATCCTGTCAAGGAGCAAATCAGCGATGAGATGCTCGACGAAGGCTTCGATCCAGCCACCGAACTGGGAGCGGCTGCTGATTCAGCTTCTATCGCTAATGCTATCAAGGATTATCAGATGCGTGACTCCGACAAGATCGACGAGCGCAAAATCCGGGAGTTTGAAGCCAAGGGCGAGCAGATCTTCCGTAAGCAGTATGCCAAGGAGGCTGAACGTATCCTTTCTGGTGTATATAACAATGATAAGATGGGTGGCGGACAGAAGAATTTTCAGGCTGCCAGTGACAAGGCTATGCAGGAACTTATCGAGAAGCAGGTCGAGTTGGGTGAGCATTCCTCGCTTAGCAAGGAGAAGAGCCAGCGTATTGCATCCGAGATAATCGAACAGGTTACCGAGCGCAAGAAAGCTGAGATGGGCGAGAAACCCAAGTACGGAATACAGAAATAATTAAGGATAAATAATATAGATATAAATATGAGATCAAGAACAGCAGAATGGTTTGAATGCAAGATCGGCTATGAGAAGGTTATGGAAGACGGCTTGCAGAAGAAAGTATCAGAACAGTACGTCGTCGATGCCCTCAGTTTCTCTGAGGCTGAGGAGCGCATTATCGAGGAGATGTCGAGCTATATCAGTGGCGAGTTCGACGTGAAGGATATCAAGAAGGCTGCTTACAAGGAGATATTCTTCTCTGACGACGATCTGGCAGACAAATTCTACAAAGCCAAACTCCAGTTTATCACTATCGATGAGAAGACGGAGAAAGAGAAGCGCTCTACGGTCAATTACCTCGTACAGGCAGGCTCTTTCAACGGTGCTGTGAAGAACATCGACGAGGTCATGGGAGGGACGATGATCGACTATGTGATTTACTCCGTCACCGAAACGACCCTTATGGATGTCTTTGAGTATAGCAAGAAACAGAAGGAAGTCGACGACAAACCTGAATACGAACAGTGATGGACTACGACGTTAAAGGAAACTTACACCGAGTACTCGATACATTGCCACAGGGCGTTCGCCTTGTGGCAATTTCCAAGTACCACCCGAATGAATATATTGAGGCCGCCTATGCCGAGGGCCAGCGTATCTTCGGTGAGAGCCACGAGCAGGAGTTGCGCCAGAAACACTCTACATTGCCTCAGGACATCGAATGGCACTTTATCGGTCACCTGCAGACCAATAAGGTGAAATATATCGCTCCCTACGTGTCGATGATCGAAGCGGTTGACTCACTGAAACTGCTCCGCGAGATTGACCGCCAGGCTGGTCGCTGTGGGAGAGTCATCAAGGTGTTGCTCGAACTCCACATCGCTGAGGAAGCCACTAAGTATGGTCTCACTCTCGATGACTGCAGGGAGCTGCTCGCCAACGGTGAGTGGCGCGAGATGCAGCATGTTCAGATCTGCGGCCTGATGATGATGGCCTCCTTTGTCGACAATCAGGAGCAGATACGTCGAGAGATGCAGACAGCCCGCAATTTCTTTGATGAAGTGAAGGCTGACTATTTCGCCGATGACAATGCCTTCTGCGAACGGTCTTGGGGAATGAGCGACGACTATCCCATCGCTCTCGAGACGGGCTCTACCATGGTGCGCATTGGCACTACCATTTTCGGCCCCCGCGTCTACTGATCACCCCTTTCCGCCTGCAGGAGGGGTAAGGGGTGGCCTGAAATAGTATTGTCCTCGCGTCTTGGTGCGCTCCCCTTTGCTGATGGCGTGTACAGGACAGTAGTGGTAGCAGGCCAGGCATGA
>DFGG01000001.1:6334-8945 GCA_002371695.1 bacterium UBA3756 | reverse complement strand
GGACACACATTGGCGCACTTGCCGCACTGGATGCATGCGGCTGTATCTACGGCAAACCCCTTGTCGTTTACCATCTGCCTGTTGAAGTAGCTCCCGATGACGTACGATAGCAGCATCGGCACAGGTCCTTTCTCCAGTTCCACGACACCCTTCCGGCACTCCTTGATGGTGCTGATGATGTGTGACATCCGCCGACTGGCCTCGTCAACTTTCCGTTGCACCTTCTCTTCTGGGTCGGTATGCATCATGGGCAGACAAACGTAGGTCTCTGGCATGATGATTGAGAAAAGTGTCTCGGCTCTCATGCCCTTCTGGGCCAGTTCTTTGTTTAGGATGGCCATCGCCTCACCCATATTGTCACCACATGTTGTCAGTGCCCAACAGAAATGTCCGGAAACATTGGCTATGTGCAGGTGACTGATGAAGTCTCTGACAATTCTTGGCGGTTGCCAGCCATGCGTTGGAAAGCAGAAGCCGATGCGCTCTCCTTCCTTCAATGTGTACTCATACTGCCCGTGCCTGATGGCTTCGGGGATGTAGACTGCCTCTTCGCAAAGGGCCTCCGCTATCTGCTGGACTACCCATCGTGTATTGCCTGTTGCTGAAAAATATAAGATCATACTGCAAAGTTACGAAATTATTATGAATGATGCATAATGAATTATGATTTTTTTTCGTACCTTTGCAGTCAAAACTGATAGCAGATATGAAAATAGGAGATAAAGTAAGGTTTCTGAGTGAAGTGGGAGGTGGCCGTGTATCGGGTTTCCAGGGTAAGAATATCGTATTAGTGGAAGATGAGGACGGTTTCGACGTGCCTATGCGTATCAGCGAGGTGGTGGTGGTCGGCGAAGAAAACTACGACACGCGCCACGTGGTTGAGATGAAGTCAAAGGCCGCAGCGGCCTCTGTGGTGGAGCAAGAGCCAGAGGAAGAGCCTGCTGACCGTCCGGTCACGTTCCGTCGTAAGCCTGAGGAACGCAGTGGAGGCGACAAGCTCAGTGCCTATCTCGCCTTCGTGCCCATCAACTTGAAAGAATTGACCGACACGCGCTTTGAATCCTATTTCGTCAACGATTCCAACTACTATATGCGCTACGTCTATATGACGGCTGAGGGTAATGCCTGGGAGGTGCGCTCAACGGGCGAGGTGGAACCCAATACGAAGGAGTTTATCGAGGAGTTCGGACGTGAAGAACTCAACACCCTCGAGCGGTCCTGCCTGCAGGTCATTGCCTACAAGCGCGACAAACACTTTATGCTCAAACCAGCCATCAATGCTCAGGTGCGACTTGACCCTGTCAAGTTTTATAAGCTGCACACCTTTCGCGAGAATGCCTTCTTTGAGCAGCCGGCCCTTATTTACACCATCATTGAGAATGATGTCCAGAAGGTTTCGCTTTAGTCAACGAGGTTAGGGGGAGACCTTAGTCCTTGTCGTCGATCTTCTTGATCTTATAACGCTCGTTGGAGTTGTAGTCCCGGTCCTTGTCTTTGCCGAAGTATTCGAGCACGTAGTCATCGTCATCATTCTTGGTGACCTTGATGAGTACTTCCCTGTAAGTCAGTTGACCGTTTCTTACATAACTTTCGTAGGCGTTGAAGGTGGTGGTATCGTCGCTCTTCTTGTTCTTGACCAGTTTGAATGCCGAGACGTTCCGCTGGCTTTGAGCGATTTCGATATACAGGCTGTCGCCCTTGAATTCGAACATCAGCTCACCACTCTGCGACACATATTTCCCGTCGAAGTCTGTTGCATGCGATTCGAATGAGCAAAACATCACAAGAAACAAAAATAAAATCTTCCTCATAATTCTCTTTATTCAGTTAGCCACTTCTTTTTTGGAAAGAGGCTCCGTAGGAATTTACGGAGCCTCTTCGTATGGAATAGGTGGAAAGGGGGATTACTCGCCCTTCTCCATCTGAGCCTTCAGCTGAGCGAGTACGTCGATGTCGCCGAGCGTGGTGCTGGCAGCAACGTTCTCAATCTTCGGAGCATCCTCCTTCTTCTGACGGGGAGCCTTCTTGGCAGCAGCCTTCTTCTCCTCACGGGCGGGATCCTCGAAGGTACGGCTGTGAGAGAGGATGATACGCTTAGAGTCCTTGTTGAACTCAATCACCTTGAAGGGCAGTGTCTCACCAGCCTTAGCCTGAGAACCATCCTCCTTGACGAGGTGCTTGGGAGTAGCAAAGCCTTCCACATTCTCGTCGAGGGCCACAACGGCACCCTTGTCAAGCATCTCTGTGATCTTACCCTCGTGGATTGAACCAACGGTGTACTTGGCTTCGAACACATCCCAAGGATTGTCCTCCAGCTGCTTGTGGCCGAGGGAGAGACGACGGTTCTCCTTGTCGATGTCGAGCACGATTACGTCGATCTGAGCGCCCACCTGAGTGAACTCTGAGGGGTGCTTCACCTTCTTGGTCCATGAGAGGTCGCTGATGTGGATCAGACCATCGACACCCTCCTCCAGCTCTACGAATACGCCGAAGTTGGTGAAGTTGCGAACCTTGGCAGTGTGCTTGCTTCCAACAGGATACTTGGTCTCGATAGCCTCCCAGGGATCCTCACGGAGCTGCTTGATGCCAAGCGACATCTTGCGCTCGTCGC
>DFGG01000001.1:6018-6184 GCA_002371695.1 bacterium UBA3756 | reverse complement strand
GACATCTCGCTGACGTGGATGAGACCCTCAACACCGGGCTGAATCTCAACGAATGCACCGTAGTCAGCCAGCACGACAACCTTACCCTTCACGTGGTCGCCCACCTTGAGAGTCGGGTCGAGAGCATCCCAAGGATGCGGCGTGAGCTGCTTCAGACCCAGAGCAA
>DFGG01000001.1:4709-5946 GCA_002371695.1 bacterium UBA3756 | reverse complement strand
TTCTCGTCGTCGAAGTCGAGGATAACGACGTTGATCTTCTGGTCGAGTTCCACCACCTTGTGGGGATCGTCAACGCGGCCCCAAGAGAGGTCTGTGATGTGGATGAGTCCGTCTACACCACCGAGGTCGACGAATACGCCGTAGCTCGTGATGTTCTTCACGGTACCCTCGAGGATCTGACCCTTCTCCAGCTTGCCGATAATCTCCTTCTTCTGTGCCTCCAGCTCGGCCTCGATGAGAGCCTTGTGAGAGACAACTACGTTGCGGAACTCCTGGTTGATCTTCACGATCTTGAACTCCATCGTCTTACCCACGAACTGGTCGTAGTCACGTATGGGATGAACGTCAATCTGGCTACCAGGCAGGAAGGCCTCGATGCCGAATACGTCGACGATCATACCGCCCTTGGTGCGGCACTTGATGTAACCCTGAACGATCTCCTCGTTGTCGAGGGCTGCATTGACACGATCCCAAGACTTGGAGAGGCGTGCCTTCTTGTGAGAGAGGATGAGCTGACCCTTCTTGTCCTCGGCGCTCTCCACGTAGACCTCCACGGTGTCGCCCACCTTCAGGTCGGGGTTGTAGCGGAATTCTGAAGCGGGGATGATACCGTCGCTCTTGTAGCCGATGTTGACAACCACTTCCTTCTTGTCGACGGAAATCACTTTACCGTCAACTACCTGGTGGTCGGCAACCTTGTTAAGGGTCTCGT
This sequence comes from bacterium UBA3756, assembly GCA_002371695.1. The sequence goes on along the minus strand of DFGG01000001.1, from coordinate 5,234 downwards.
CGTACGCTTTGTCAAGTTCTTCCTTGTTGACACCAGCGGTCGTTCCATTCTCGAACTCATCCCAGTTGAAATCGTCGAGCGGCTTAACGTTCTTTGTTAATTCTGACATAAATATATTCTGTGCCCCTCGCTTGTGCTTGTCGGGGCTGGCCTGAACAGACGTTTCTCAGACCGTTTTTAAGGGTTAATATTCGGTAGGTGCCAGCGCCTGTTCTGACCCCTACGTCCCCCTTCGGGGACAAAAGTGGCTGCAAAGGTACGAAGATTATTGAAGATTGAAGATTGAAGATTGAAGATTTTTATCGTGATTTATGATTAATTAACAAAAAGGGCCGACTTCATCGAGTCAGCCCTTCTGTCTTTGCTATTGAAATCAATGAATTAATGTTCAATGTTCAATCTTCAATGTTCAATGAATCAAACGATTCCCTGAGCCATCATGGCCTTGGCCACCTTCATGAAGCCGGCCACGTTGGCACCCTTCACGTAGTTGATGTAGCCGTCCTTCTCAGTACCGTACTTCAC
>DFGG01000001.1:3981-4639 GCA_002371695.1 bacterium UBA3756 | reverse complement strand
TCGTTCATGATGCGCTTCAGATAGTTGTCCACCTCTTCGGCAGTCCAGCTCAGGCGCTCTGAGTTCTGTGACATCTCAAGACCAGATACCGACACACCACCGGCGTTAGAAGCCTTACCCGGCGAGTAGAGGATCTTGGCATCCTGGAAGATCTTGATAGCCTCAGGCAGCGAAGGCATGTTGGCACCCTCAGCCACGGCAATCACGCCATTGTTGACCAGAGCCTGGGCCTCGTCGCCGTTGATCTCGTTCTGGGTAGCGCAGGGCAGGGCGATGTCGGCCTTCTCGTACCAGGGGCGCTTGCCCTCGTGGTAGACGGCTGTGGGATACTCCTCGACATACTCCTTGATACGTCCGCGCTCCACGTTCTTCAGCTCCATGATGTAGTCGAGCTTGGCGCGATCGATACCATCGGGATCGTAGATATAACCGTCGGAGTCAGACATGGTCATGGGGATAGCACCCAGCTGCAGGCACTTCTCGGCAGCATACTGAGCCACGTTACCAGCACCAGAGATCAGCACCTTCTTACCCTTGATGTCAATGTTGCGGGTAGCCAGCATCGAAGTCAGGAAGTAAACGGTACCATAACCGGTTGCCTCGGGACGGATGAGTGAACCACCGAAGGGGATGCCCTTACCTGTGAGCACGCCCTGGA
>DFGG01000001.1:0-3862 GCA_002371695.1 bacterium UBA3756 | reverse complement strand
CCTACGCCGATGTCACCAGCGGGGACGTCCTCATCGGGACCAATCACGCGGTAGAGCTCGTTCATGAATGCCTGGCAGAAGCGCATCACCTCAGCGTCGCTCTTGCCACGGGGAGAGAAGTCCGAGCCACCCTTGGCACCACCCATGGGCAGTGTGGTCAGCGAGTTCTTGAAGGTCTGCTCGAAGGCAAGGAACTTCAGGATACCCAGGTTCACACTCTTGTGATAGCGCAGGCCGCCTTTGTACGGGCCAATGGCGTTGTTGTGCTGGATACGGTAGCCCATGTTGGTCTGCACGTTACCCTTGTCGTCAACCCAAGTGATGCGGAACTCGTATACTCTGTCGGGAATGCAAAGGCGCTCGATGAGGTTGGCCTTTTCAAACTCGGGGTGCTTGTTGTACTCTTCTTCGATGGTGGGAAGAACCTGCGAAACTGCCTGGATGTACTCCGGCTCATTGGGGAAGCGCTGCTTGAGCTGCTCTACAACTTGTGCTGCATTCATAATCTTTTGTCTTTTTAGTTGTTTGTTATAATGATGATTCTTTTATTTCTTGTTTGCGGTTGCAAAATTATAGCAAAAACTGCTAACCACCAAACAATTTGCCATAAAAATCGCGCAAACGCTTACGTTTTGTTACTTAATTGATATAAATCAAGGCAAAAAGTCATAGATATGCGGCTTTCTTGTGTTCGGGCACATACGAAAAAGGTGGCGAGAATCCCTGCCACCTTGTTGTTTAAGCCGTCTGCACTTACTTCCCCAGTGCCGAGAGCTTCTTCTTGATCTTGTCCACGTAGGCATCGATGGTGGCCACGGCCACGATGTTCATCACGTCGCGTACCGAGGCGCCGAAGTCGATGAAGTGGATGGGCTTGTTGAGTCCCATCTGTATCGGGCCAATAATCTCGGCATCTGCACCCAGCATCTGCAGCATCTTGTACGAGGAGCGTGCAGAGGTCAGGTTGGGGAATACCAGCGTGTTCACCTTCTTGCCCTTCAGGCGGGTGAAGGGATATTGCTCGTCGCGCAGCTCGTCGTCGAGTGAGAAGCCCAGCTGCATCTCTCCGTCGATGGGCAGGTCTGGATACATCTGCTGCATCTTCTCCACGGCATACTTCACTTTATGGGCACCGTCGCTCTGTGAGCTTCCGAAGTTAGAGTGGCTTACCATCGAGATGACGGGCTTCTCGTTGAAGAAGCGCACGGCTGTGGCTGCCAGCTTGGCGATGTCGACGAGGGTGTCGGTGTCGGGATTCTCGTTCACCAGTGTGTCGGCAATGTAGTAGGTGCCCTTGGGCGAGTTGATGATGTGCATGGCTCCGAAGTGCTGGTACTCGGGACGGATGCCTATCACCTCCTTGACCACCTTCACCGTGTTGGAGTACTTCGTGTAGAGACCGGTGATGAAGGCGTCTGCCTCGCCCGTCTCCACCATCATCATGCCGAAGTAGTTGCGCTCAAACATCTTGTCGTTGGCTTCCTGGAAGGTGTAGCCTTCTCGCTGACGCTTCTCGGTGAGGATACGGGCGTAGCGCTCGCGGCGCTCCTGCTCCGAGGGGTGGCGCAGGTTGACGATTTCGATGCCGTCGATGTTCAGGTCGAGCTTCTTGGCCAGCTTGGCGATGACCTCGTCGTTGCCCAGCAGCACGGGATGGCAGATGCCCTCGGCCTTGGCCTGTGCGGCAGCCTTGAGCATGGTGGGGTGGATGGCCTCGGCGAAGACCACGCGCTGCGGGTGGGCGGCGGCGGTGGCGTAGAGCTTCTGCGTGAGCTTGGTCTCCTGGCCCAGCAGCACGTTGAGCGAGTTCTTGTAGGCATCCCAGTCTTCTATCTTCTTGCGGGCCACGCCGCTCTCGATGGCAGCCTTGGCCACGGCTGAGCTCACCTCGGTGATCAGTCGCGGGTCTACAGGCTTCGGGATGAAGTAGTTTCGACCGAAGGTCAGGTTGTTCACCTTGTAGACGTCGTTCACCACGTCGGGCACAGGCTGCTTGGCCAGGTCGGCGATGGCATGCACGGCGGCGAGCTTCATCTCCTCGTTGATGGCCGTAGCGTGTACGTCGAGGGCACCACGGAAGATGTAGGGGAAGCCTATCACGTTGTTGATCTGGTTGGGATAGTCCGTGCGGCCAGTCGACATCAGTGTGTCGGGGCGTGCTTCCATGGCATCCTCGTACGAGATCTCGGGCACGGGGTTGGCCAGTGCGAAAATCACGGGGTCCTTGGCCATGGTCTTCACCATCTCCTTCGAGAGCACATTGCCCTTGGAGAGGCCCACGAACACGTCGGCACCGTTGACGGCCTCTGCCAGCGTGTGGATATCTGTGCGACTGGTGGCGAAGAATATCTTCTGCTCGTTCAGGTCCTGGCGCTCCGTCGAGATCACGCCTTTGGAGTCGAGCATCACGATGTTCTCTTTCCTGGCGCCGATGGCCATATAGAGTTTGGTACACGAGATGGCAGCGGCACCGGCTCCGTTCACCACGATCTTCACCTTCGCGATGTCTTTGCCGATCACCTCCATGGCGTTCTTCAGTCCTGCTGCCGAGATGATGGCCGTGCCGTGCTGGTCGTCGTGCATCACGGGTATGTCGAGTGTCCGCTTCAGGCGCTCCTCGATATAGAAGCACTCCGGGGCCTTGATGTCCTCCAGGTTGATACCGCCGAAAGTGGGGGCAATGCGCTCCACGGCCTCGCAGAACTTCTCCGGGTCTTTCTCGGCCACCTCGATATCAAAGACGTCGATGCCGCCGTAGATCTTGAAGAGCAGTCCCTTGCCCTCCATCACGGGCTTGCCGCTCATCGCTCCGATATCGCCCAGGCCCAGCACCGCCGTACCGTTCGAGATGACGGCCACCAGGTTGCCCTTGTCGGTGTACTTGTACGCATTGTCGGGATTCTCCTGAATCTCCAGGCAGGGGAAGGCCACGCCTGGCGAGTAGGCTAAACTCAAGTCTGTTTGTGTTCTGTACGCCTTGGTGGGTTTCACCTCTATTTTACCAGGGCGCCCGCTCTCGTGATACTCTAGAGCGGCTTCTTTCGAAATCTTAACCATCTTCTTATACCTTATATATTATTATATAGTTCGCTAAATCGACTGCAAAGGTACTAATAAATTTTTAGACGGCGTATAAATTGCGAATAATTCGGCAGAAAAACTTGCTCAATCGTTTTTTTTTCCGTATCTTTGCAGTCGAACATTCAATTTACTAACAAAACAAATACGATTATGAAGAAGAAATTCATCTGCGCCGTTTGTGGATATATCTACGAAGGCGATGCTGCTCCCGAGAAGTGCCCCGTCTGTAAGGCTCCTGCCTCCAAATTCTCCGAACTGCAGGAGGAGGGCGATGTGACATACGCTACTGTCCACCGTCTGGGCGATGGCAAAATCGAGGGCGTGCCCGAGGAGATGATTCAGGAGTTGCGCAACAACTATCTCGGCGAGTGCGGCGAGGTGGGCATGTATATCGCCATGGCCCGTCAGGCTGATCGCGAGGGCTATCCCGAGATCGCCGAGGCTTTTAACCGCTACGCTCTGGAAGAGGCCAAGCATGCAGCACAGTTTGCAGAGCTGCTGGGTGAGGTGGTGTTCGACACCAAGACCAACCTTGAGAAGCGTGCCGCTGCCGAGCACGGTGCTTGCGCCGACAAATTTGAACTGGCCAAGCAGGCCAAGGCCATGGGCTTCGACGCCATCCACGACATGGTTCACGAGGCTGCCAAGGACGAGGCCCGTCATGGTGCCGGTTTCGCCGGTCTGCTGAAGCGTTACTTCGGCAAGTGATCTCCCGTCCGAACCAAAGCAAAAGCTGCCGCACTCGCGGCAGCTTTTAGACCTTCATGTTGATGTGCTCTGC
>DFGG01000004.1:17156-20320 GCA_002371695.1 bacterium UBA3756 | reverse complement strand
CACGAACCCCTCAACTTCTTCACCGCCGCACGCCCGGAGGGAGCCACCACCATCATGGCCTCCACCTGGCACGAGACGGGCCTCTCCATTTTCGGACGCTTCGGCCACGGAGCCGCCTCATTCAACTACGAGGCAATGGTTACCAGCGGCCTGAACCCCAACGGTTTCGATTCATACCATTGGATCAAGAAAGCCAAGCAGGGATTCCTCGAGGTGGACAATTTTTCGGCACCAGCCTACACGGCACGTCTCAACTGGACAGGCATCAAAGGCCTGCGCCTCGGAGCATCTGTTTTCTATAATCCAAAGGCACAGAAGAATGCCGACAAGCTTGTCACCTACTCAGAATACGGAGACATCAACGTGTTGCTTTACTCCTTCGATGCGCAGTACGTCAACAGATACGTCACAGCCCGCGCCAACTATCTCTCAGGCAACATCACTGAGACAGTAGGCATCACCGCAGCCAACCGTCGCTATTCCAGCAAGTCACCCTACAGTCGCATGGGACCTGTAGCAAAGAGGGCCGTCGACTGGAGTGCAGAAGTAGGTGTCAATCTGGCATCGGTATTTTCTAATGTGAAGGGATTCCCCACCATCTACCCCTTCGTACATTATAATTATTACAACCCGCAGGAAGAGTGCGAGACGGGGCTTGTGGCCGACGACCGCTGCCAGGTGAGCATGTGGAGCTTCGGCCTCAACTGGAAGCCGCTACCCAACCTGGTGGTGAAAGCCGACTATACCACCCGTCAGATTGGCACATCCAAGTTGTTCAGCTCCAGCCAGTACAACAGCGAGAATGAGTTTCGTATCGGCGTGGCCTACCAGCTGTGGTTTGCTAAGAAATAGAACAATTATCCATAAAAAAAATAAAAAACAATGAAAAAGATTCTCAAAAACACTATGATGCTTGCAGCCGCATCCGTGCTGACATTCGGCATGACTGCCTGCAGCAGTGACAAGAATGAAACTGACAATGACAACAACAAGAAGGAAATTGACATCACCGATGCCAACAACCTTGACTACAGCTCCGACTATGCCGAGCAGTGGGCCAACTACATGGTGACCGTGTCTAGTCTGTTAGCCGACGATGCCGATATGCTCTACAACGAGTGGAAAAACGGCTATGCAGACATCTTCAAGAAACATAACAGCGAGGAATACAAGTCAGCCATCGACTGCGTAGAACAGATCTTCGACGGCTGCACCGACATCGCCTCCGAGGTGGGTTCTGCCAAGATCGGCGAGCCATATAGCCTCTATATGGACGGAAAGACAGAGGAAGCCCTCTACGCTGTGGAGTCATGGTACAGCTGGCACTCACGTGACGACTACCGCAACAATATCTACTCCATCCGCAATGCCTATTATGGCTCGCGTGACGGGAAAGTGAATGCCAACTCCCTCTCTGCCGTGCTGGCCAAGGTCAACCCCACCCTCGACGAAGAGGCCAAACAGAAGATACAGGCCGCTGCCGATGCCATCTACAACATCCCGCAGCCCTTCCGCAACAATATCAATTCCAAGGAGGCCTCTGCTGCCATGACTGCTTGTGCTGATCTTGAAGACTTCATCGACAACACGCTGAAGCCCTATTTCACCAGCAACATCAACGATGATGCCACCCTCGACCCCGTGGTGAAGCAATACGCCGACTACGTGGTGATGCCTACCTATGAGCAGCTGGCAATACTCAACGATGCCCTCGACTATGCTGTCATTACCTTCAAGCAGGCCCCATCCAATGCCAATTTCGCTGCTTGTGCCAATGCCTGGCTCGCAGCCCGTGAGCCCTGGGAGCAGAGTGAGGCATTCCTCTTCGGACCTGTCGACGAGCTGGGTCTCGACCCTAACATGGACTCATGGCCCCTCGATCAGGCACAGATTGCACGCATCCTCAAGTCACAGGATTTCACCAATCTGAACTGGCGTGAGGGCGAAAGCGATGACAAGATTGAGGCTGCACAGAGCCTGCGCGGATTCCATACCTTGGAGTACCTCATCTTCAAGGACGGTAAGGCTCGTACCGTGAAGTAGACCTTCCTACATAGCATCTTTAACCAAAGCGGAGACAGGAGTAAAATCCTGCCTTCGCTATTGTGGCAAATAAGGAATATATAGATTTTAAACGACAATCATGTACAAAAGCTTAAAGCTAACGCTCTTGTTATCAAGCCTTTTCGCGCTCTCAGCATGTGATGACGGCGAACAACTCGACATCGATGACATTGAGGTGCCGTCAGGCTATGCTCTCTCGGCGGGCACGGCCACAGGCTTCTACAACTCCAGTGTGGCCTACGACCAAGGAGCCTCGTGGCTTGCAGGCTCGTACGACGTACGCTTCAACAAGGGCGACCGTCTCTACGACAATGTGAAAAGTTCCAACGAGAATGGTCATGGCGGTGGACTCGGCCCCGTCTACGCTGGCTATTCCTGCGGTTCCTGCCATCGAAATGCCGGGCGCACCGAGCCAACCTACTGGACCAGTTTCAAGCAGGGCAGCAACGATGGCTCCGGCCCTTACGGTTTCACCGCCTCGCTCATCTACATCACCCGTAAGAACGGTACCTTCTTCCCCAACTACGGCCGCGTGATCCACGACCAGGCCATCTACGGGGTACACCCCGAGGGCAAGCTAAAAGTCACCATCGACTCTGCGACCTACGCCTTCCCCGACGGTGAGAAGTACACCCTCTGCGTGCCCCGATGGAGCATCACCGAGTGGTATGCCGACTCCATCAGTCCCGACGACCTCTTTTGCACTGTACGAGTGCCCCTCCGCCACGTCGGTATGGGACAGATGATGGCCCTCGACCCTAATGAGATTGAGGCACTGGCCCGTCAGAGCAACTACCCCGAATGGGGCATCAGCGGACGCTGCAACTACATCAATGAGCGCGGACGCCTGCAACTCGGACTCTCCGGCAACAAGGCCCAACATGCCGACCTCACCGTCGAACTGGGTTTCTCCAGCGACATGGGCATGACCAACAGCCGCTACCCAGAAGAGATTTGCGAGGGTCAGCGGCAGATGGAGGAAGGCTCGATGATGGGCCTGACCTACGACATGCTCGATGTGGGCACCGAGGACATGGAGTGTGTAGACCTCTACATGCAGGCCCTTGCAGTGCCAGCGCGTCGCAATGTCAACACACCTG
>DFGG01000004.1:0-17108 GCA_002371695.1 bacterium UBA3756 | reverse complement strand
GACGTCAAGGCTGGTGAACAACTCTTCTATCAGGCAGGCTGTCACCTCTGCCACGTCACCACGCTGCACACCAAGCCCCGTGGCTCCACCCTGCTGGCAGGCACCAACCTTCCCTGGCTGGGCAGACAGACCGTACACCCCTACTCCGACTTCCTGCTCCACGACATGGGCTCAGAGATTATGGGCGTAGGACTGAACGACAACTTCGTCAGCGGACTGGCACGAGGCAATGAGTGGCGCACCACTCCACTCTGGGGTGTAGGCCTGCAGAAGAAGGTCAACGGACACACTTACTTCCTGCACGACGGCCGCGCCCGCAACTTTATAGAGGCCATCATGTGGCATGGCGGCGAAGGCGAAGCCTCAAAGAACCGCTTCAAGAACATGACCAAGCAGCAGCGCGACCAACTGGTGCAGTTCCTGTATTCACTTTGAACATTGAAGATTGAACATTGAACATTGAAGATTGAACATTGAACATTGAAGATTAAGAATGAAATGAAATACAACAGATTATACGCCATCCTGATGGCAACAACATTCTCTGCCGCAGCAATGGCAGAGACAGAGACTTCGGAAATCGCAGCCCCTGCCCCCGACACTGAGGAGCAGACAGAGGCCGCAAAGTACAACATGGACAACGGCGTCATACCTATCGCCGACGACCGTGGATTCACCCTGCAGAGCAACGACGGTAGCTTTGTCTTCAAGCCCTACCTCTTCATGCAGACCACACTCAGCTACCGCTACTACGACGACGAGGGACTCGACAAGGCCTACAACCAGGACAATGTGGCCAACTCCGGCTTCGCCATCCCCTATGCCATCATCGGTTTCACGGGCAAAGCCTTCGGCAGGATCGACTACAACGTATGTGTCAACGCCGCCGCCTCTGGAGGCAACGTGCTGCAGCAGGCCTGGATCGACTATGCTGCCATGCCCCAGCTCCGCTTCCGTGTGGGTAAATTCAAGACGCCTTTCACCCACGCCTATCTCACCACCCTGGGCGAGACGCTCTTCCCCCAGCTGCCCACCTCATTGACTGCACAGGCCATACTGCCCTACTCGCTCAATGCTGTCACCCCTGGCATCGGCACAGGCTTCGACCTGGGTGTCGAGGTTCACGGACTCATCGCCAATAAGTTCGGCTATGAGGCAGGCATCTGGAACGGCACCGGCTCCTCACAGAACAGTGCCACCAAAGGACTGAGCGACGATAACCACCTGCCTTCGCTGATGTATGCTGCACGCCTCACCTACCAGCCCAAGGGCGCCATGCCCATGACGCAGGGCAACCCCAAGCTGCTGCATGAAGACAAGATGCTCTTCGGTCTGAGTGCCAACTTCAACAACGAGGCGGAGAGCGAGTCGACCAACGACTTCCGTGCCGGTGCCGAGTTCGCCATGCTCAAGGGACGCTGGTATGTGGGCGCCGAGGCATACTACATGCACATCGGATTCACCAAGCGACAAAAGATCGACGAGGGCTACAACTACTGGGGGGCCTACGCCCAGGTAGGATACTTCGTACATCCACAGTGGCAGCTGGGACTGCGCTACGATTTCTACGACCGCAACGGCTCGTCGAAGGACGGTATCCTCAACATGCCTGCCGCCAGCGTCAACTTCTTCATTCCCAAGACCAACATCAAGCTCTCGGCCATGTACCAGTACATCGGGCGTACGGGCCACGCCACACAGCTCGACCGCGACCTCGACGACCTGGGCATCTGCACCCACACAGCACAGCTGATGCTGCAGTATGCCTTCTAATAGTTAAGAATTAAGAATAAAAGCGCGAAGAATTTGCATATCTCAATGAAAAAGTATATCTTTGCAACCCTAACAGCACTGACAGCCATCGCACTGACAGCCTGCGACGACGGGCGCATCTATGAGAAGACCGTCAGCTACAAGGAAGGCCGCATCGTGAAACTCACCGGCACGCTGACGGGACTTGCCAACTGGCCCGACGACTACAGCATCGCACTGGCAGGATTCGACGGCACCGACGAATACGCCGTTATCTCAAAGGCCATTTCGAAAAATGCCGACGGCCAGGTGAGCATCGTCCTATCGGGTATCAACGACGAGGTGAATACTGTGCGACTCTGCGTACTCGACCGTTTGCGTAGGCAGGTGATGAGCTTCCGAGACATCGAACTGGAGCAGACTCGAGATACGGTCTACATGGATGCCGGAACAATAGACGTGAGCATGCTCAACGCCATCCAGCAGGCCTATTTCAACACCACCTGCGCCAACTGTCACGGAGCCTCCAACCGTGCTGCCGCCGGCCTCTACCTCACGCAGGGGCGCAGCTACGGAGCACTCGTAGACCAGCCCTCCGCCCGTGTGCCAGGCATCAAGATGGTGGAACCCGGCAGTGCCGCCAACAGCCTGCTCCACATCATACTCCATCAGGAGCAGGTAGAAGGCATCACGATGACACACCGCGACCTCGTATCCGAGCAGAACGAGCAGAACATACTGCCGCTCATCGACAGCTGGATCAACAACGGCGCAAAGGAACATTGAACGTTGAACAAGAATATTGAACATTATAAACGATGATACAGAACATACAGTTTGAGACTGCCAGAGCAGATATCTTCAGTTTCGACAACGGCACCGAGGTACGCGAGTACCACGCTATGATACACGTTAGCCAGACTGGCCTGCCCTTTGCCAAGCAGCTCGAGGCAGTGCTCAACGCCTACGACAAGCTCGTCAATGACACACTGCCTGGCGCACAGGCCGTCTTCAAGCGCTACTTCCTTAGTGATGCTGCCAACCAGCAGGACGAAGTGATTGTAGCCGATATGACAGACTGCGCCAAGAGCATCATTCAACAGGCTCCCCTCGACGGCACCAAGATAGCCCTCTGGGTATACCTCATGACGGGTGTGAATTCCAGCATCACAGGCAGCGGACTCTATGCCGTCAACCATGGACAGTTCAGACACCTTTGGAACGGCTCTGCCCACAACCTCGCAGCCAACTCGGAGTATCAGACACGACTGCTCTTCAACGAGTACAACATGCAACTGCTGCAGGAGGGATGCACCCTTGAGGCCAACTGCATCCGCACCTGGTTCTTCGTCAACGATGTCGACCTCAACTACGGTGGTGTGGTCCGTGCCCGCAACCAGTTCTTCTTTACCCAAGGGCTTACAGTCCACACCCATTTCATCGCTTCAACAGGCATCGGAGGCCGTCAGGCAGATCCCAACGTGCTCTCGCAGATGGACAACTACGCCATCCAAGGCATCCAGCGCGAACAGATCCACTACCTCTATGCCCCCACCCACCTCAATCGCACCAGTGACTACGGCGTGAGCTTCGAGCGCGGCACACGCGTCGACTATCGTGATCGCCGTCATGTCTTTATCTCCGGCACGGCGAGCATCAACAATAAGGGCGAGGTGAAATATCCCAAGAACATCGTCCGTCAGACGGAGCGCATGTGGGAGAACGTGGAGGCCCTGCTCGCCGAGGCCGAATGCACCTTCGACGATGTCTGCGAGATGGTGGTCTACTTGCGCGACACCGCCGACTACGGTATCGTCAGCGACATGTACCGTGAGCGATTCCCTGGCCGCCCCTACGTCATCGTCCACGCCCCCGTATGCCGTCCCGGCTGGCTCATCGAGATGGAGTGCATGGCCGTCAAGCAGGTCAACAACCCCTCCCTCCCCGCGTTCTGATGAAAGCCGTCAAGATATTGCTCGCCGTCGTCCTCGGAGTTCTCCTTCTGGTGATGGCTTACGCCACTTTCCTGACCCAGTCCGACGGTCAGCAGTACGCCTCCGAGCACGTCTATGCCGCACCCTGGTTCTTCGGACTCTGGGCTCTATTGTCAGCCCTCTCGCTCTGGTACCTGTGGCGTCGTCAACTGTGGCGACGCGCCTCCGTCTGTATGCTCCACGTATCCTTCCTGGTCATTCTTGCCGGAGCAGCCCTCACCTGGTTTACGGCCAGCGAAGGTGTACTCCACATCCGTCAGGGGGAGACCCAGGACCGCTACCTCTCCGACGGTCATGTGAGGATGCTGCCCTTCGCCCTCAGCCTGCACGCCTTCACCATCGACTACTATCCCGGTTCACAGGCTCCTTCCGACTTTGTCAGCACCGTCGTTTGTCAGGGTGACACCGTCCGCATCTCCATGAACCGCATCATGCAGCGTGAAGGTTACAGGCTCTATCAGTCGTCATTCGATCCCGACCATCAGGGCACCATCCTTACCGTGCGCCACGACCCTTGGGGCACTCCTCTCACCTATTTCGGCTACGCCCTGCTAGCCTTAAGCATGGTCTGGGTACTACTGGCCCGTGGCGAGGAGTTCCGACGTCTGTTGCGCCTGCTAAGCCAGTCGCGCACCTCACTGATAGCCCTGCTACTCGTATCGGCAGCGGCAGCAGGCGCCCGCACCGTGCCCACTATCAGCCAGGAGAAAGCACAGCAGGCCGCACGCATGCAGATCGTATACAACGACCGTGTGACGCCCCTCAGCACCCTCGCTCACGATTTCCTGCAGAAGGTCTATGGTCGTAGCAGCTACAAAGGTCTCTCTGCGGAACAGGTCGTCTACGGCTGGCTCTCCCGTCCCGACGCATGGAAACAGGAGCCCATGATCCGCATCAAGGACTCCCGTCTGCGCCAGCAACTCGGCATCGAGGGAGAGTATGCCCGCTTCTCAGACCTCTTCGACGGCAACGAGTACCGTCTGATGCCTCTCATCGAGGCCAACGGCAACCGTCCCGACAAGGCCATGCAGGAACTCGACGAGAAGGTGGGCATCATCGTCATGCTCACCCGTGGCGAACTCATCGTGCCCCGTCCTGCCGATGTCGCTCCGCTGTCGGATATCCAGGTTAGTGCCGAGATACTCTACAACACCATCCCCTTCAGCAAGATCCTGTTCATCGCCTGCCTCACACTCGGCTTCCTCACCTTCTTCTTGATGCTCTACCGCTCCTCACGCCCCTCAGGAGCACGGGTGGGCGGTAGCCAATTATTCACTATTCACTTTTCACTATTCACTTTCCTCCTATTCCTCTTCCACCTATTCGGCTACTGCCTGCGCTGGTACGTCAGCGGCCGCATACCTCTGGGCAACGGCTACGAGACGATGATTTTCATGGCCCTCGTCATCCTGTTCATCACCCTCCTGCTCCACCGCCGTTTCACGTTCATCCTGCCCTTCGGCCTCATGCTCGCCGGCTTCACCTTGCTTGTGAGCCATCTCAGTCAGATGAATCCCCAGATCACCCATCTCATGCCCGTGCTCACCTCGCCACTGCTCACCTCCCATGTGAGCATCATCATGATGGCCTATGCCCTGCTGGCCTTCATGGTGCTCAACGGCATCTACGCCCTCATCCTCATGGCCTTTGGCCGCAGTACTGATGTAGAGACCCTCACCCTGCTGAGCCGAGTGATGCTCTATCCTGCAGTCTTCTTCCTCGCCGCAGGCATCTTCCTTGGCGCCCTCTGGGCCAACATCTCGTGGGGACGCTACTGGAGCTGGGATCCCAAAGAGGTGTGGGCCCTCATCACACTCATCATCTACGCCGTGCCCTTCCATCAGCAGAGCATTCCCCAACTGCGCAATCCCAAGGTGTTCCATGCCTACCTCGTCGTTGCATTCCTTGCCGTTCTGATGACCTATTTCGGTGTCAACTACTTCCTCGGAGGCATGCACTCCTACGCCTGATTCACCCAGTAAGTCACCTTCAGGAATACCTCCAGAAATAGCGCTATTGAGAAAGAAATCTGGATACTTTAAACTGGGAGAAAGGACGGAGTAAACAGGGAGAAAGGATAGGGTAAAGTCATCGTGCAGCGGGCGTGGTTGATATTTGCGGCTCCCGCCGCAAATGATTGCAGCCCCCGCCGTCAATGTTTGCGGCGGGGGCTGTGAACCAAAAATTACTTGGTGGAAGCTGTGAACCAGAATTTACTTGGCGTAGGCTACAGAACGAGTCTCGCGGATGACGGTGATCTTCACCTGTCCCGGATAGGTCATCTCGTTCTGAATCTTAGTAGCGATCTCACCGCTGAGCGCCTCGGTCTCAGCATCACTCATCTTGTCGGCACCTACAATGACGCGGAGCTCGCGGCCAGCCTGGATGGCGTAGGTCTTGGTGACGCCGGGATAGCTCATGGCGATGGCCTCGAGGTCGTTGAGACGCTTGATGTAGGCCTCAACTATCTCACGACGGGCACCGGGACGGGCACCGCTGATGGCATCGCACACCTGAACGATGGGGGCCAGCAGCGTCTGCATCTCCATCTCGTCGTGGTGGGCACCGATAGCATTGCAGATGTCGGGCTTCTCCTTATATTTCTCAGCCAGTTTGGCTCCGTAGATGGCATGAGGCAGTTCGCTCTCCTCGTCGGGCACCTTGCCGATATCGTGGAGCAGTCCGGCACGCTTGGCCTTCTTGGGGTTCAGCCCCAGCTCTGCAGCCATGACGGCACATAGGTTAGCCGTCTCGCGAGCGTGCTGCAACAGGTTCTGACCATAGCTGGAACGATATTTCATCTTACCGATAATGCGGATGAGTTCGGGATGCAGTCCGTGGATACCGAGATCGATAGCGGTTCGCTTACCTGTCTCGATGATCTCGGTGTCGAGCTGCTTCTTCACCTTGGCAACCACCTCCTCGATGCGTGCGGGATGGATACGTCCGTCGCTGACAAGCTGGTGGAGGGCCAGACGGCAGGTCTCACGACGCACGGGGTCGAAGCCGGAGATGACGATGGCCTCGGGGGTATCGTCGACGACAATCTCGACGCCTGCAGCAGCCTCGAGGGCACGAATGTTACGACCCTCACGACCAATGATGCGGCCTTTGACCTCATCGTTGTCGATATGGAACACACTGACGCTGTTCTCAACGGCCGTCTCGGTAGCCACGCGCTGGATAGTCTTGATGACAATCTTCTTGGCCTCCTGATCTGCATTGAGCTTGGCCTCATCCATGATCTCGTTGATATAGCTGGCGGCGGCCGTCTTGGCCTCGTCTTTCATTGACTCGATGAGACGATTCTTGGCGTCCTCGGCACTGAGTCCGGAGACTTCCTCGAGTTTCTCACGCTCCTTCTGCTGCATCTTCTCGAGTTCCTCAGCCTTGATGCCGAGGAGCTTCTTCTCATTGTCAATGCGGGTCTGCTGACTGTCGAGCTCACTCTTGCGACGCCCCAGTTCCTCCTGGCGCTGATTGAGGGAGAGTTCACGCTGCTTGAGTTTGTTCTCCGTCTGCTGGAAATGCAGGTTGCGCTGCTGGGCTTCCTTTTCAAGTTCCGACTTCTTGTTGAGGAACTTCTCCTTGACTTCCAGCAGTTTTTTCTCCTTAATGACCTCAGCTTCTTTTTCGGCCGTAGCCATCATCTCCTTGTATTTTCCCGTCAGCACGTAACGGAACACAAGATATCCACCGACACCTCCGAGAGCGAGGGCGCCGGCAGCGATTAAAAGTACAAAAAATAAATCCATAAAAAATCTATATTAAAATGATACTGTTCTCACTTGAGTGCTTCTTCGATTTCAGAAGTCAACTTTGAGAGAATAGCATCGTAGGGGGCTGTATCATTCTTGCCCTTCTCGCGCTCGTAGAGCAGTGCGATATCGATTAGGGTCATGAGCGAGATTGTGTGCTCGCTCTTCTTGTTGCGATAAGCCTGCGCATAGGCGTTGTAGCGGTCGGTAATGAGTTTGGCGGCATTGCGGTAGAACACTTCGTCCTCGCGCTTGACCGTCACTTCGATGTCCTCATTATAGACATGCAGCCTGATATGTAGTTTCTCGTTGTTTACTTCTGCCATCGTCTCAGCCGTTGATTACTGTTCGTCACTAAGGATTGCGATGCACTTGTTGACATCCCTGATGAGCTTCTGCACACGGGCCTTGGCACTGTCGAGGTCGCCATCGGTGATAGTGAGCATCTTAGCCATTTTCAGGGCATTGTAGTCACGGTCTGCCTGAGAGAGCCTGGCCTGCAGGTCACGGATGTCCTGCTCGTTCTTCTCGACCATCCCATACAGTTCCTCATTCTCCTTCTTCAGTTCCTGAAAACGGAGGAGCATCTGCCTGACGCGGGTCTCGAAAGTGGCTATCATCTTCTCATTCGAACTCATGACTTAACATTTTGTCGCACAAAGGTATGCAAAAATAGTGAATAGTGAATATTGAAGCGTGAATAGTTATAATTATTTAACGTTTTCGCACTCACTCTCCACTCTCCTACTTCTCATCGCCAGAGGGTCGTGGTTCCTTCTTGGCAAGCATGACAACCTTGTAGACGAAATTGGTGGTCCACTTCTGCGAGAAGCCGAGTCGCTGGGCATACTGCCTGACAGCAACCACCGACTTGAGCACTGCCGGATCGGTAAAGTCGTTCTTGTTGAAGATATCGTCGACGGTCTTTTCCGTCATGCCATAAAGAACTTTCTTCATGAATCCTGGCAGACGCAGCTTGTATTTCATGAGGTTACCCGTGAGCATCATCAGCTCCTGAGTGTAGCCCTGGAACTGTATGAGGTAGGTCTGTGCATCCTGCACTTTCTTGCAGCGCTTGCGCAGGCTGGAGTCAATCTCACGGAAGAAATCGTCGTCCATGCCATACATCGACTTCAGCATATTCTTACAGCGGCTACGCTCGCCGACACCCAGCTTATTGTTGACAGTGGGCACCTTGAGAGTGGTCTTAAACACACGCAGGTCGGGGAGTGCTGCCAGGTTGGTGATACCAAGGTCGGCAGCCATCGCAGCCTGGAAATAGACACGGATAAGAGTCATGAAATCCTCCATACCTCCCACCTTTTGCTCAGACTCCTTACGACCGAAAATTTTATTCCAAAATCCCATAATTTCTTGATGAATGTTTATAAATCGTGTGCAAAGGTACAGAAAAAAAGTGAAAAGTGAATAGCGAAGTGTGAAGAATTTGCTGCCGCCTTGCAAATTCTTCGCCATCCACGCTGCGTTTTTCACTTTTTTTCGTACCTTTGCACCCATCAAACAATTTATAGCTTATGAAAGGTATCGTATTAGCTGGTGGGTCAGGTACCCGTCTCTACCCCATCACGAAAGGTATCAGCAAGCAGCTGATACCCATCTTCGACAAACCCATGATCTACTACCCCATCTCAACGCTGATGCTGGCAGGCATCCGTGAGATACTGATCATTTCAACCCCCTACGACCTGCCAGGTTTCAAGCGACTACTGGGCGACGGTAGCGACCTGGGCGTACGCTTCGAGTATGCAGAACAGCCTTCACCCGACGGTCTGGCTCAGGCCTTCATCATCGGTGAGGAGTTTATCGGCGACGACTGCGTCTGTCTGGTCTTGGGCGACAACATCTTCTACGGCAGTGGTTTCACGGGCATGCTGAAACAATCGGTGAAGAATGCGGAGGAGAACAACCACGCCACTGTATTCGGCTACTGGGTGAACGATCCAGAGCGCTACGGCGTGGCTGAGTTTGATGACGAGGGCAATTGTCTGAGCATCGAGGAGAAGCCTCTGAAGCCGAAATCGAACTATGCCGTGGTGGGCCTCTACTTCTATCCCAACAGTGTGGTGGAGATTGCCAAGAGCATCAAGCCCTCAGCGCGCGGCGAACTGGAGATCACGACAGTGAACCAGACGTATCTGAGCCAGAAGACCCTGCTGGTGCAGACGCTGCAGCGCGGTTTTGCCTGGCTGGACACGGGAACACACGACTCTCTCTCTGAAGCCTCGACATTCATTGAGGTGATAGAGAAGCGACAGGGCCTGAAGGTGGCCTGTCTGGAGGAGATAGCCTACAAGCGTGGCTGGATCAGTAAGGAGCAGCTGAAGGCGCTGGCACTGCCTATGGCGAAGAATGACTACGGACAGTATCTGCTGCGCCGTGCCGAGGAATACGTCAAATAGCGTATTCCTCGACACAGCGGCGCAGAGCCTCTGGATTTCCCATATCATACATGCGTCCGTCGAGACGCACACCCATCATACCACTACGCTGGCGGACAGCCTCCAGCGCAGAGGTCAGTTCTATCTCACTGACATGATCGCCATCGATTTCCTTCTGCATAATATCCTCATGCAGTTGTGAGAACACCTCGGGCGTGAGGATATACAGTCCGAACACGCTGTAATACTCACGCACACCGGACTTGTTGCGTACTCCGAGGAACTCCTCGGCATAGCTGGGCTTGGGTTTCTCGCACATCACCGAGACACTGAGGCGCGAGCGATCCTTGTCCTCCCAGACACCAGAGAGGATGCCGTAATGACTGACATCAGCCAGAGGTACGGGATGGATGCTCACCATCAGCTGATTGTAACGCTCGTATTCCTCAACCATCTGAAGGGCACAGGGCTTGTTGGAATTGCTGCGGTAGATGGTATCGCCCAACAGGAGCAATACGGGTTCATTGCCGGCAAACTGCGCTGCCTGATAGACAGCGTGGCCAAAGCCGCGTTTCTCCTTCTGATAGACGTAGTGGAGCCGCTTGCCGATATCAAGGATGCGGGCTTCCATCTCCTGGGCCTCGCTGTTGAGCTTGCGCAGATGCTCTTCAGGAAGAGGTCGCTCGAAATAGTCAGAATACTGCTGACGCTCCTCCTCAGACCCCAGCACAAGGCAAATATCCTCAATACCACTCTTGACCAGTTCTTCCAGGAGAATGAGGATGACAGGGCGCACCATACCGTCGGGACAGGGGATGGGGAAAAAATCTTTCTTCAGGGCCCTTGTGGCAGGATACAGACGAGTGCCGAAGCCAGCCACAGGAATGATGGCCTTGCGCACGGTGTGGACAGGCTTCAATGTCAATTTATAAGCCTTCATGCCACGTTCGTTGAGATAGTCTACGAGTCGCTGCTGATCGTCTTCGCTGCGGGCGAGGAACTGCACGGAACCGTCGCCATGGGAGCCCACACCCTTACCACCCCACACCATGGGCTGGATCTGAGGGTCGTGCAGCACGCTATGGAGTTTGGGCGAACTCAGGGCAGGCGACATGGGAGCCACCATATCATCGAATATTCTCTCGGCCTCCGTCATGAGGGCACCCAGCTCCTGGGCATTGCCCTCGGCCATACACTTGACGGCTCGCTCTACGATTTCCAGATTACGCTTTCCGAGAGCCTCATGCTCAGCACGCTCGGCATCGCTGTTGGGGAAGGGATAGGCCTTGTTGAGGTCTGAAAGGATACGGATGGTGTCCTTCTCGGCGCAGAGGTCGGCAAACACCCAGTAGAGATGCTGCTTGACATTGAGGGAACGCACCTCAATCTCATCGCCGTCGAAAGTCATCAAGTTTGGCTTCACACCGAAGGCACAGGCCTGGTCCAGACGTCCGCAACGGCTGGAGGTACGCAGTTCGCCCAGATAGGCAATGTTCATCTCGCCCAGTGTGTTGAGATTCAGGCCATATAAAAGATTGAATGCACGCGCGACAAGCACGCAGATGGCAGCTGAGCTGGAGAGTCCGCTCTTCATGGGGAGCGTCATGTCGGTAATCTTGATGCGCACACCGCCTACCTTGTACCACTCCAGCATATAGGAAGCCACTCCGGCACAATAGCAGAAGAAGGAACCTGACTTAGCGATGCGCTTCAACTCCGTTTCGTCCATACGACAGGAGAAATCCTGCCACACATTCTTGATCTCAGGAGCCGTGCTATACAGCTCGAAGATGCTCGACTTCTCTACTTCGGCATAGATACCTTGTTCGATACCTGTCACGATAGCTGCGCCAGGAGCGATGTCGGCATTCATCGTACGGTAATGACCAGCCCAGTCGGTATGTTCGCCAAACAGACACAGGCGTCCGGGAACGAATAATTTCATCATATACATTTAAGTTTTATGCCGCAAAAATAATAAAAAAGCACCAAACAGCATAGTTTTTCATCTTTTTTTTTGGTGGTTCGGGAAAAAATTCCTACTTTTGCCCCCGATTATTAACTCATTAAACTATTATTGCCTATCGAAACAGCTATACTCAATACTAATTAGAGATTCGTATGAGTACATGGAAAGAAATGTCCGACGAACAGTTGGCATTGCTTTATCTAGATGGTAATAACAGAGCTTTCGATGAATTGCTCAGTCGTATAAAAGACAAGCTCTTCGCCTACATCCTGTTTATGGTAAAGGACGAGGAGCTGGCCAATGACTTCTTTCAGGAGACATTCGTCAAAGCCATCACCAAGATGCACAACGGCCAATACAAGGTGAGTGGTAAATTCATGTTCTGGATATCCCGTATCGCCCACAACGTGATTATCGACCACTATCGGGACCTGAAGAGTTGTCACATCGTGGAGACACCCAGGGACAAGGACCTGCAGAACATGAAGATAGCTTCGGTACTGGAGATGGACCACGAACGTAACATGTCGAACCAGCAGGTACTGAGCGACGTGAGGCGCCTGGTGAACGCCCTGCCCGACAACCAGCGGGAGGTGGTGTACATGCGCTACTTCGAGGACATGCCCTTCAAGGACATAGCCAAGGTAACAGGCGTCAGCATCAACACCGCACTGGGGCGCATGCGCTACGCCATCAATAACCTGCGCCGGCTGTCGCGCCAGCACCACGTCAATCTGACCTTAGAGTGAACGGAGACTGCTGATAGCCTTCAGCGGGTCGGAAGCCCCAAACACATAGCTGCCACTGACGAGCACATCGACACCGGCAGCAACGAGGCGTGGAGCCGTCTCTCCCTGCACGCCGCCATCAACCTCGATGAGCGTCTGAAGTCCCTGTTCTGCTATCATCTGGCGCAGACGCTTGGTCTTGGCAATCGTGTTCTCAATGAACTTCTGTCCTCCGAAACCGGGATTGACACTCATGAGCAGCACCATCTCGACATCGCCAAGGATATCCTCCAGCACACAGACAGGCGTCGAAGGATTGAGGGTGACTGCGGCTTTCATGCCGGCATCATGGATTTCCTGTACCGTGCGGTGCAAATGGACGCAAGCCTCGTAGTGGACATTCATCATCATAGCACCGAGCTTGGCCGTCTGCTTGATGTAGCGCTCAGGACTCTCTATCATGTAGTGGACATCGAGGGGTTTCTTGCAGGCTTTGGCCACAGCCTCGAGCACGGGAAATCCAAAGGAGATGTTGGGAACGAACGAGCCGTCCATCACGTCGAGGTGGAGCCAGTCGGCCTCACTGCGGTTGATCATGTCAATTTCGCGGTCGAGGTGCAGAAAATCGGCAGCGAGTAATGAAGGGGATACTTTCGTCATATCAGTTCAGAACCAGCTTATCGGTCTTAGACTCACCATGATAGGCATGTGCTATCTGGCGGATAATTTCAAGGGTCAGAGCCTTGGGCTGGATTTTTTCAGTAAAGTTTGACAATACGTCGTCTGGAGTAAAATGCGTCATAGGCAATATTTTTAAAATGTTATATACCATAGTAACGCTTGGACGACTCATTTTATTATGTAAGACTCAAAATTTTTATTGCCGTTGAGAAAATCTCGTGCCGACATGCGTTTCTTGCCTGCCAGCTGGAGTTCAAGAATCTGGAGGAGTTCACCTCCCTGGGCTGCGATATACAGGCATCTGTTGTCGACGACGATGGTGCCGGGAGCAGCCTGTGTGGTTTTCTCCGTCAGTGCCGTCTTGTATATCTTCAGGATGGTCTGCCTGCCGTTGGCATCACAGAGGGTTGTCCACGCTGCCGGCACAGGACTAAGGCCTCTGACGAAATGATAGACACACTCTGCGGGCTGGTTCCAGCATATCTCGCAAGTCTCCTTGAATATCTTAGGAGCAGCATGCAACTCGCATCCTGCAGTAATCAGCTGTTCTTGGGGTATTGAGTCGGGATGTCCATCGGAGGAGACCACTTTTTCAAGCGTCTCCAGGCAGATGTCCGCACCCAGTTGCATCAGTCCGTCGTAAACGTATTCCACATCTGCATCGAAGGGAATATCAAAAGGCTTCTGCATGATAATGCGGCCTGTATCGATGTCGTGATCGAGGAAGAAGGTGGTGACTCCCGTCTGCTTCTCACCATTGATGATGGCCCAGTTGATAGGGGCGGCACCACGGTACTCGGGCAACAATGCGGCGTGCACGTTGAATGTGCCATACTCCGGCATCGCCCACACCACTTCCGGCAACATGCGGAAGGCTACCACGACCTGCAAATTGGCTTCGAAGCTACGCAGCTGTTCCACGAACTCCGGATCTTTCATCTTCACTGGCTGCAGCACAGGCAGTTGGTGCTCCAAGGCGAATTTCTTCACTTCCGAGGGTTGCAACTCATTCTGATGCCTGCCCACAGGCTTGTCAGGCTGTGTCACCACTGCCACAACGTTATATTCATTCTCCACCAGTGCTCTCAGTGTCGCCACAGCAAATTCAGGTGTGCCCATGAATACGATTCTCAAATCTTTCTTTCTCATTCTCTCAATCTCTCAATCTCTCAATCTCTCAATTTCTCAATCTCTCAATCTCTCAATCTTCAGACATGTCGGCTACCATCTTGCGGTACATCGTATAGATACGCTGACGAGAGATATAGCCCTTCAGATGCTGGTCGGCATCGAGAACGGGCAACCAGTCGGCACGCGTCTCATCAAACGTACGCATCACCTCAGCCATCGGTGTCGACTCCAACAGTGTGGCCTTAGGCTCCACCATCAGCTGTCCGGCCTTGAAATGGTGATAGAGTTCGGTGCGGAACACCACATTACGAATCTTCATAATCTCTACCTCGCCCAGCAATACACCCTCGGCATTAAGTACCGGAAGCACTGACGACTGGCTACGACTGATCTTGTGGACGATCTGCCCCAGTTCCATATCGGGAGTTACACTGAGGTAGTCGCGCTCTATCACGGAGTCGAGGTTCATCAGCGTCAGTACTGCATGATCGGTATGGTGAGTGAGGAGTTTTCCCTGTTTGGCCAGACGAGAGCCATAGATACTATGAGGTTCGAAGATGATGATGGTCAGGTAAGATGCTACCGAGACAATCATCAGCGGCATCAGCAGACTGTAGCCCCCCGTCAGCTCGGCAATGAGGAACATGCCCGTCAGCGGAGCATGCATCACGCCCGACATCACACCGGCCATGCCCATCAGGGCAAAATTCTTCTCCGGGATGTAGACACCTATCTCGTGGATGTTCCACAGCCGCGAGAAGAGGAAGCCCGTGAAGCAGCCCACGAAGAGGCTGGGTGCAAAGGTACCGCCGCAGCCTCCACCGCCATTCGTGGCAGAGGTGGCCACAACCTTGGTCAGAATCACCAGCGCAATATATCCCAACAGCAAGTTGCCCTGGCCGGAGAAGAGCGAGTTGTTCAGTATCTGGTTCCAGTCAGCTTCCGTGCGGCCGTTCAACAGCATGTTGATACTGATGTAACCTTCGCCATAGAGAGCGGGGAACAGGAAGATGAGCAGACTCAGGATGCTGCCCCCGATGGCCAGTCGGACATGAGGATGGGTATAGCGGGCGAAGATGCCCTCGCAGAAACTCATCATACGGATGAAGTAAAGCGACACCAGACCACAGGTAATACCCAGCAGCACACAGGCAGGAGTACGCTGCACCGACCACTCGCTGTCGAGATGGAACGAGAACAGTGAGGCATCGCCGCTGAAGATATAGGTGAAGCAGGTAGCCGTCACACACGATACCAGGATAGGCAAGAGGGCCGACATCGTCATATCGATCATCAGCACTTCGAGCGTAAAGACCAGTCCAGCTATCGGAGCCTTGAAGATGCCTGCAATGGCTCCGGCTGCGCCACAGCCCACCAGCGTCATCAGCATCTTACGATCAAGATGGAACACCTGCCCGAGGTTTGAGCCGATGGCAGAGCCGGTAAGCACGATGGGGGCCTCGGCTCCCACTGATCCGCCGAAGCCGATGGTGATGGCCGAAGCAATGACAGACGACCAACAGTTGTGGGACTTCAGCCGCGACTTGTTCGACGAGATGGCATAGAGGATACGGGTGATACCGTGCGAAATATTGTCCTTGACGATGAAGCGCACAAAGAGCGACGTGAGATAGATGCCCACCACAGGATAGACCAGATAGAGCCAGTTGGCTCCCGTCCGATTGAACTGACTGGTGAGCAGCATCACGATCTGATTGATGATCCAGTGGAGGGAATAGGCAGCAACAGCAGCGAAGAAGCCCACGACGAGTGCGAGGATGATCATGAACATCCTCTCGCTGACGTGCTCCACGCGCCATTCGTGCAGGCGCTCCAGCATCGTTGGCTTTCTGTCTATCGCTGCCTCGCTGTTCATTTCCTGATAATCGTTACCTCACCGTTCTCCTTCAGCTTGATGATGGCTGAGGGCTTGTGGGGTTTATGCTCCTGCCGGCGACTCCAGCAGACATAGTCGACAGCCTCGATGATACGAGGGTCGATGTCGCAGTAGTTCTGAGCAGCGGGCTCGCCACTGATATTGGCAGAAGTAGAGACGATGGCCTTCTGGAAACGGTAGCAGAGTTCCTTCGAGAAGGGCTCACTGGTGATACGCATACCCACAGAGCCGTCCTCGGCAATCAGATTCTCTGCCAGGTTGATGGCCCCGTCGAGTATCAGCGTCGTGGGCTTGACCGTTGTTGGGGATTTGTGATCCGTTGTTGGGGATTTGTGATCCGTTGTTGGGGATTTGTAATCCCCAACCTCTTTCAGACTGTCTATCAGCTGCCACGCCACATCGGGCACCTGACGGAAGTAGCGCTGCATACGTGCATCAGAGTCCACCAGGCAGATGAGCGCCTTGGAGTCATCGCGCTGCTTGATCTCATAGACGCGCTTCACGGCCTCAGCATTGGTGGCATCGCAACCGATACCCCACACGGTGTCCGTCGGGTAGAGTATCACCCCACCCCGCCGCATTGTCTCAACGGCATTCTTGATATCTTGTTCACGTGTCATTTAGAGAGCGAACTTATAGCCAACGGTAATCTGGAACACCTGGTTCTTGAAGTTCTCACCGCTTTCCTTGCTGACATTCTTCAGGCCGATGTTGTAACGGGCATCGATGACGATGGGTACCTTGAACTGATAGCTGACACCCACGGGGATGGCGATGTCCATCTTTTCACAGCCGTCCT
>DFGG01000044.1 GCA_002371695.1 bacterium UBA3756 | reverse complement strand
TGGTGGATGGTGTTCACCATCTCCACGACGGGCTCACCTTCGTGGACGGTCTTCTCCTTGCCATCCTGTCCGATGATGGTCAGTTCGCCCTGCACCAGTATGCCGTAGTTCATCACGGGATGATGGTGCCAGCCCAGCTTCTGCCCGGCGGGGAACACATACTTCATGGCCACCAGTTCGGGACGGCCCTGCAGGTAGTCGGGCAGCTCCACGCCGTCCCAGCTCTGTGAGGTACGGATCAACTCTGTCGACACTACTTGCTGCACGGGATTATCCTCCTGTGCCTTAGCTTCCTTACATGCTGTCAAGCCTAATGTTGTGCCGCATATAATAAGGATGGCGGCAAACACCCATCTCAGATTCTTCTTCATCGCTGTTATTAACTTTTAACGGGTGCAAAATTACACAAATAAATTAATTCCCGCAAGAGTCCGTACAAAATTAGAAGCTTTTTTGCACAAAATTAGAAGCAGAATTGCTAATTTTGATAGTCGAATTGACAATTTAATTAAGTTTTGCAAGCAGGCGCATTGCATTAAAGATGCATGTCATAGCCTCGCTTCTCGCAACGCTTCAACTGCTTGTCGAACCGGTTGGTAGTCTTGATTCTGTACTTCATAGAGCGACGCCAAGCTTCTCAAACAAATCCTCTACAGAATCATATTCGGTCACCAGACCGTGCTTGACGTCATCCATAGCAGCCTTGTAGTCGGCCGTCTTTGTGATGTCGTCAACTCTCTGGGAGGTTTTCTGCACCTTGACGTTCCGTCGAGCTGCTTCACGCTCGGAAGAGTCGATGCAAGCATCACTCTTCTCTCGCTTACTCAGCACCTTCACCGATGTTACGCCCATCAGCATCTTGCAGGCCTGTTTCACTTTTGCCACGAGGATCTCGTCCTCCACTTGTAATACGATTGTTGCCATATCTTTCCTTGTTTTATACGATTCTTCGCCTGCAAAGATAGTGCAAATCGAGTGAAATACAAAATAAATAGAGATTTATTTTTATTTCCGAGATGCAGCCTATCCATTCCCGAACATAGTTCGCCTACCCGTAGCCTTTCGAGCAAAGCTCAAAGATACGACTTTTCCGCGAAACATCCAAGGATTCGCCGAGATATTATTCCGCCGGGGCTGCGCTGCGGCAGTCTCGGCGGATAAAGTCTCTCTCGGTGGGGGTGGGGGCTTTCGCCATGTGAAGTACGGTTAGAGCAGACCGTTCATGCGCCTCCACTCTTTACCTTTCGGGGTGTAGCAGTAGATGAGGAAGATGATGCCTGGTACACCTACGAGTATTGCTGCTAAATAAACTCCCATATCAGTTGTCCTTTCTTTTATTAGTTAATATTAATCCTATCCATAATGTTATAACTACGATGAACAGGCCGATGACATAGAGTATAGTCTTGTCGGTCACATCGTTGAAGAGCGACGTGATAATGACGCCGGTAAATACATATTTTGCCACGTCAATCAAGAAGTCGGCCAGTTTCTCCTTCCGCTGGTTCACCTTCGGCTTCGATTCCTCGGTCGCCGCCTCCAGTTGCTTGTTGATTTGCGGCTTCTGCGGTTTGGATTTCTCACGTCTTGCAGTCATAATCTATGCTTTGAATATGTTTCGACGCTGCAAAGATACGACTATTTCTCAGAATATCCAAGGATATCCGAGATTATTTATCAGTCTGTATATGTAAGGTGAGGTGAATTAGGCTGCATCACACCGTAATCTCCCCGGAGCCGAAGCAGCGGTGATGGTCACAGTCGTAGACGACACAGAACTGGCCTGGGGCCACGCCGTGGATGGGTGCTTCCGCATGTACCATGTAGGAACCCTCGGCCATTGGTTCGAGAGAGCCCCGCAGATAACCGGGGGTGTGGCGAATCTTAAACGTGATGGGGAACGGCGGAGATTGAACATTGAACATTGAACATTGAACATTGAAGATTTCCTCCAGCGGCAAGGTGAGACAGTGAAAATCGTGGATAGGGAAATGCTGACGATAGGCCGATGCGGGGTCGTAGCCATGAGAGACGTAGAGGATGTTTTGCGCCACATCCTTCTTGACGACGAACCAGGGGCCACCGCCAAAGCCCATGCCCTTACGCTGGCCGATGGTGTGGAACCAATGGCCGCGATGTTCGCCAATGCGACGGCCCGTCTCGAGCTCGATGACGGGGCCGGGCTGTTCGCCGAGATAACGGCGCAGATAGTCGTTGTAGTTGATCTTACCCAGGAAGCAGATACCCTGAGAGTCGCGGCGACGGGCATTGACCAGATGCTCGCGCTCGGCTATCTGGCGCACCTCGTCCTTCACGTAATGGCCTATGGGGAAGATAGCCTTCCAGAGCTGCCAGTCGTAGATCTGGGCAAGGAAGTCGGTCTGGTCCTTGACCGGGTCAGGACTGGTGCACAGCCATTTGTGGCCCTCGCCGTCGGTCTCCGTCTGGGCATAGTGGCCCGTGGCGATGAGGTCGTAGTCATGGCCTCGCTTCTCGTGGAAGGCGCCGAACTTAATGAGGCGGTTGCACATGACATCGGGGTTGGGGGTGAAGCCCGCGCGCACCTTCTCCATGGTATATCGCGTCACCTGGTCCCAATACTCGCGGTGGCAGTCGATCACTTCGAGTCGACAGCCGTAGCGACGGGCCACGGCCGTGGACATCTCGAGGTCTTCCTCCGAGGAGCAGTCCCAGGCTTCATCTTCTTCAGGCCCTATCTTGATGTAGAAGCAGTCGGGATGGAGGCCGAGCCGTGCCAGTTCGTAGACCACGACGCTACTGTCGACGCCTCCGGAGAGTAGTACGGCTATACGCTTATTTTGCCAGTCTTGATTGATCATTGAAGATTGAACATTGAAGATTGAACATTGAAGATTGAACATTGAAGATTGAACATTAATCGCTAAAGAGTTCCTGTGCCCGCTGGTAGTCCTCGGGCGTATCGAGTTCGTAGGAGAAATAGTCGGTGGTATCAACCACGCGGAAAGTATGGCCCTGAGGGATAAGACGCTCGAAGGCATGCTCGTAGAAGATGTCGACGAGACCTTCCTGAAGGATCATCTGGTCGAGTTCACGGTAGAGAGCCTCGCTGTAGTCGGCGGTGATATGTTCGATGCCCACGCTCTCGCCCATGGCATTCTCAGGGCGGCAGGTCTTGCTGATCTCGGTAATGCGCATGTCGCTGTCGACCACCACCTTCATCTCCTCCTCGCCGAGGTCATGACGATTGACGGCCAAGGCTGAGACAGGTTCCTGAGCGATGCGCACCACGGCTGCCGGGTCGCAGAGGATGTCGCTGTCCATGAGCAGGAACTCACGGCCCCGCACCACCTGGCCTGCCATCCAGAGGGAGTAGATATTGTTGTTGTGGGCGTAGTCGGCGTTATGGAGATATTGAACATTGAACATTGAACATTGAACATTAAACATTGAACATTGAACATTGAGGAAGTCGCGTATCTGGTCGGCACGGTAGCCGGTGACGACGACAAACTCAGTGATACCTGCCTGATGCATGGCATCAACGGTACGCTCCAGGAGCGTGCGCCCTGCCACCGGCAGGAGGCACTTGGGACGGGTATCAGTCAGGGGGCGCAGGCGCTTGGCCATGCCCGCAGCGAGAATCACTCCAATCATATTCACCTTTCACTATTCACTTTCAGTATCGTATCGACGACGGCCTGGGTCTGCTCCTTGCGTCCCAGGGTGATGCGGACACACGACTCTAGGCCTTTGTCGCTCATGAACTTGATCTTGTAGTCTTGCAGCTTCAGAGCCTCCATCAGGCGATCCTTGATCTCAATAGGATACTTAATGAGGATGAAGTTGGCCACCGACTTATAGACCTTGAAGCCAGGCAGCGAGCCGAGGGCACTCTTGTAGAGCTGTCGCCCCCACTCCATCTCGTCGGCCACGCGACGATAGTGGTCGTCGCTGTCGAGAGCAGCCAGTGCGACGGCCTCGGAGAAGCGGTTGTAGCCCAGGTACTTGTTGGCATAGCTCTCGAACTGCTCATGTCCTCGTCCGATGAAGCCGAAGCCCACGCGGAGGCCTGGCAGGCCATAGAACTTAGACAGTGTGCGGGAGATGATGAGGTTGTTATACTTATTGACCAGGGGTGCGATGTAATGTGTATCGCTGGAGATGAAGCTGGCATAGGCCTCATCGATGAGTACCATCGTATCGGCCGGAATATTCTCCATGATACGTCCTATCTCCTCAGGGGTGAGTCCGTTGCCCGTGGGGTTGTTAGGCGATGCCAGCAAGAGCATGCGGGGGTGCAGGCGATTGGTATACTCTATCACCTCGTCGACATCGTAGGCGAAGGTGTCGTCCTGTTCGTGCAGAGGGTACATCTCGAAGGTGCCTCCGCACTCTGCAGCCACACGGTTGTAGTACCACCAGGAGAACTCGGGGATAAGTATCCGCTTGTTGTCGCCCACCATCAGGAAGTAGTGGATGGCATTCTTCAGCATGTCCTCACCACCATAGGTGAGCAGCACCTGCGACTCGTCGACGCCATAGATCTCACTCAGGCGCACGGAGATGACGCTCTTCTTGCCTTGGTCATAGATGCGGGTATAGAAACATAGTGTCTTTGGGTCGAAATTACGTATGGCCTCCACCACTTTCTGGCTGGGCTCGAAATTAAATTCATTGCGATCGAGAAAATTCATGATATATACGATTTTTACAGTTTACGATTTTATCTTCATCAGCGCCAGTCCGATAATGATCCAGATGATCTCACGAACACGGCAGATGATGCTCACGAAAAGACCTACTGCCGGGGAGAGCCCCATGGCAGCAATGGAGATGACAAAGCCTCCCTCCTGGACACCGAGTTGCATGGGCAGGAAGCCGATGAGATTGGAGAGCAGCGTGGTGAAAGACAGGATGAGCACAGAGTGGAAGAAGGTCAGGGTGAGTCCTGAGAATCCTCCCCCGCAGTCGATGCCGAAAAGCAGGAGCATGAACATGATCTCGAGACTCTGCACGAGGCGGGCCATGTACTCAAGTAAGAGACTGACGTAGAAGGCGCGCTTGTCCTGTTTGTGGAGGGCTGCTATCTGACGGTCGATATTATGGAGGGCCTCCGAGTGGCGCTCAAGCATCCGACTGCTCCATCCCCGCAATCCGGGAATCTTGCCCAACCATCGGATAAGCTTGAAAGCCAGTCCGTGGCGATAGCCCTTGGAGAAGAGGTAGAAAGCGATGATGCAGAACACGGCCACAACGGCGAGAACGACGGCAGTGCCTGTGGTGAAGGGCAGGTCGCCGATGGCCGCGAGGGCCAGATAGAGGAAGATGGTAGAGAACCAAAGGGCGAAGTGAGCCAGCACGTGCATCATGGCATAGAGAATGACAGACGATGCTGCCCGTTGGTTGCCGATGTCCTTCGACAGTTCCATGATGCGGTAGGGTTCACCTCCGAGGCCTCCGACGGGCGTGGCATAGTTGAGGGCATAGCCCGTGATGGTGAGTCGGTAGATTCTCAGAAGCGAGAGAGGAGTGTCATCAGGGTCGTTGCCCCGGATGATGACAAGCCATGCCCAGGCATTGATGGCGTAGATAAGAGCCCAGATGCCGATGATGGGAATGAGCCAGTAGCCTGCATGGCAGAGGTGCTGCCATAACTCCACGAAGCTGACATCGAAAGTGAACAGCATCACCACCACGACTGCTACGCCGAGGAAAAAGAACAGGTTGTTGACTTTCTGCTTGGTCCACTTCATGGCATTACAACTTATCAGCGATACGACTACTGAGACGCTCGTAGCGATGGATGACGTAGTGGCAGAGGAGCCCCATGACGATAATCTCGAAGAGGAAATTCAGGACGGGCACGTCGAGCAGGCAGAAGAGGAAGAACCAGAAGGAACGGAAATTGAAAGTCAGCAGTCCGTTGAGCGTGATGATGCGCAAGGAACTGTCGTGGAATTCGCGCCGCACCTGTTCGGGCATGGCCGACGCAGTGCCGAATTTCTCCTTCAGCAGCCCCATCAGCCGTTGGAACTGCGGTGTTGCATGTTCCTGTTTCCGTGTATAGCCGACATACGACTTCTGGAACTCTCTCTCGTACCATGGAGCATCCTTGGGCAACTCATCATAGAGCTGTCGCTGGCGCTCGCTGTTGTCAAGCTCGCTGCCCTTCTCGCCCTTGAGGAAGAAGAGGTGTACCTGGATGAAATAGTCGGCCATGCGCTGCTGTCTGCCCATGCCCTCAAAGCCAGATAACACGGCAAGCACCAGCACGACAGCCGTAGCTATCAGCGCATTCTGGGGCGTGTCGCTGATGCCGAGCCACGAGAACTCCAGTTCGTGGTGCTGGTAGAAGCGCCATACGATACCCAGATAGATAGGTATAAACCATACGAAGCCGGCCATACCATCGAGGATACGTCCCACACGGCTCTTCTTGCCAGTGAGGCGTGCCAGCTGACCGTCGGTGCAGTCGAGGATATCGGCAATCATCAGTAACAGGATGGCGATGAGATTCATCACCAGACCTTGGGTGCCCTGATAATAGAAGCTGCCCTGGGCAAAGAAATAGGTACTGACCACGCCAAAGACCATCGACCAGACGGTGACGGTGTTGGGATGCCAGTCAATCCACGCAAAGAAGCGCGCCAGATGGTAGCACGCGGGACGGATGACATGTAAGTCGAGCCAGTCTTCCGTTTCTATGGATTTGAGTGTCTGCAGATATTTTTGATCCATCAGAATGTGAGTCTGAAAATAAATCTTACGCCTTGTTTCTCAGCGGTAGGCAGTTCGAGATAATTCAGGCGCCTTACGTACTCAACGTGTATAAGCTTGAAGATATTATGTATGCCCAGCACCAACTCCATATAGGGGCGATGGGGGTCCATCACATGACAGCCATCGGGGAAGTACATCAACTTGTCGCTGCCCGCATTTTGCGGCAAGTAGGGGTTGTTCTTGTCGGAGAGGTCACCCCAGAGTACGTTGATGCCGATATACTCGCGCCACTTGAGATGCTTAATAAGGGGGATACGGTTGAAGAACTTGCCGTTCAGATCCCATGACAGCATCATCGAGGCATAGCGGTCGTTGAGGAACTCCATGTTGTTGATGAGGTTGAACATCTCCTCCTCGATGATGAACGACGTGTTGGCGATAGGGTGAATCAGCAGCATATAGGGAACCTGGTTCCACTGGATGCCGCCCTTGAGGAAAAGGTCAATCTTACCCCAGCTGTTGAGCCAGAAACGCTTGTAGATCTTGGCCTCAGTGAAGTTGCTGGTGTACTGTCCTCCCAGCACGCCCCGCAATCCCATCGTGTGGGCAATGCTCAGTGCGGGGGCATCGTTGTTGATGGTCAAACGGCGCTCCTTACTGTTGATGTAGGTCTCGTCGGGGGCGTAGCGCAGCTCTGCGAAGAGCTCTGTGGTGCGCATGAACTCGTTGTTAGGCTGCATGTCGTGATAATTGACACGCGGCTGGTTGAGCTTGTGGAACGACATGGCCCCGCAGGCCTCAAACTCCTCGGCTGTCAGTGCCAGCGTGTACCGCATGCCACCGTAGGCCTCGTACTCGAAGGAGAGTTTCTGACGATTGTTGATGACCATCTTGTTGATGCCCGTCCACTTGAAGGCCACGAGGAAGTTATCCTTATCCGTAGGCAGATAGCGGTCGCTGGGCGACGACATGTCGTAGGTGCTCTCCAGTGTCAGCGTGCGCTTAGGGTACTCCCACGATGTGTACTTCTTGTCGATGAAGGAGTAGGTGCCCCATGCCTTGTAGTAGTTCTTATGGCTGCCGAAGCCGTAGGCATAGTAGCCTCCGGCAAACCAGCGCTTGTTGAGGTTGGCTGTGGTCTGCAGGCTGAAGCGGGCTCGCCAGCCGTCGATGTCGTTACGCGAGATGATGGTGTTGACAGGTGTGATATCGAGCTTGTTAGGGGTGCCGCCAATCTCTATGGAGTTCTCGATGAGGGCATTGAGTCCTATCATAAAATACTTGAAGCCCTTGATGTTCTGGATGTTCTTCACGAACGAACTCATGGAGCTTTCGCTCTTGGTGAGTTCCACCTGTCGGTACTTATTCCAGAATGATTTGCCCTGCATGCCAGCATCGGGCTCACGGATTTCCTTGCGCTTGCCCTTGAACAGACGCTTGGGCAGCTCGGCGAAGTCATAGCCCGTGAAGCGATTGGTGCGGATGACGATGGCCTTGCCCAGGAACTTGGCGAACTTCAGCTCAGTGATCATGTCGTCCTTTGTGAGTACCCACTCGCCGTTGTCGAGCTGCTCGTACTCCTGTTCGATGCGCATGTTGTCAACGAAGTTGACGCTGGTCTGCTTGGGCAGCATCAGTTCGCAGCGTCGCACGTGGTAGGAGGAGTCCTTCAGAATGTAGAGATCGCCACGGAATCCAAAGTCCATCTGGTTGTTGGGCAGGAAGTGGAGATGTATACACGAGTCGCGCTCTATCTTCACCGTGTCCTGAATGTAGAAGCGATAGAAGGCAATGGCGTCTTTGCCGATGGGCGAGGTGAAGGGGAACTGCAGCAGACGGATCTGGTCCTTGTAGAGGTCGACATCAGTGAATACGTCCTTCAGCACCACATTGAGAATGTCGCCGGTCTCGAAGAGTTCATTGATGCCCGACGTCTGCTGCCCCTTGATGATGGTCTTCTTCGACTGAGGGTCGCGGCGGTAGTTGATCTCAGAGACTGTCTCGTCAATGCTGATGGGCAGGATGAGCTTGTCGTTATACTGGCACTTCTCCACCTGCTCCTTCAGCCAGGGGGTGCTGCTATAAGGCTTCTCCAGGAGCCGTTCTGGGGTGATGTCGTTGGCTGCCAGTGTCAGTTTCTCGTACTTATCATAGCGGTAGAAGTCGTGGTT
This sequence comes from bacterium UBA3756, assembly GCA_002371695.1. Next base: position 1,980 of record DFGG01000044.1, on the reverse strand, counting down.
GCCCAAGTCGGTGAGCTTCTTGGCGGCTATCACCTTCTTCATCAGCTCCACGGCAGGATTGTTCTTACGACTGTAGCGACCCTTCTTGGCATTGACGGTCACCTCCTGCAGCGTCAGTTTGTCAGGACGCAAGGTGATATCCAGTTCACCACGCTTCTGCTCGGTGATGGTCACCTCCTCCGACTTATATCCCACCGCGCTGAAAGTGAGACGCCAACCTTGGTGACGGTCGATACTGAACTTACCGTCGATGTCACTGATGACAGCTACGCCATGACCCTTGTAGATCACGCTGGCGTACGGCACGCCCTCACCCGTTTCACCATCGACGATACGTCCTGTCAGCTTCTGTGCCAACAGGGGCACAGAGGACATGACCATCAGCAGGATTATATATAATCGCCTCAGACTATCCACCCTTCACTAATCACTTAAACTGGAATCCAGAGAATGTGTATTCCGTGTAGCCACCGCGCTCGTTCATACGCAGCGACTTGAGCTCAGAGGTCTTGCAGTCGATGGTCAGCACGAACGATGAGAACATCATGCGACGAGCCTCTTTCTTAGTCTCTGCCTTGGGGGTGATGGTGAGTACCAGTTGCTGCCCCTTCTTGACAGTGGTCAAGTCGCCGAGCTTGGAGATGTCCTTGGCACCACCAGAGAGGATGCTCTCGAAAACGGTCTGAAATGAGGCAAACTGCTTGTTGCGCTCGCTGCTGGTGGTGTGTTTCTTGCCCTTTACCATCATGGTGAACGTACTGCCCTGCATCAGCAACTGGTCCTTGCCGCCCTCGATGACGATACCCACTTCCGAGGGGTGCTTCATCGTCAGCTTACCCTTGGTCACCACATCCTGGGCGATGGCGTCCTTATGACTTGTCTTGGTTGCGTTTGCAGTCACCATCGACACGTTCTTGTACTTGGCAACTGCTTTCTGGAAATCAGACTGTGCGAAGCCAAACGACAACTGGCAGGCAATAAATGATAATACCAATAATACTCTTTTCATATCCTTCAATATTCAATGTTCAATATTCAATGTTCAATATTCAATATTCAATGTTCAATGTTCAATGAATTCACCGTCATCATCGCCGTCATCGCCACGCCCTCCAAGCCTGGCAGCATCACGCTCTGTCCTGTCAGCAAAAGGTTAGGCAGGGGCGTACGGGGAGAGAGCATCGTCACCACCATGTTGCGACAGTCCTTACGGGCTCCATAGGCAGCACCTTCGGGCGTCAGCGTGTAGTCACGATACGTCAGGGGCGTGGAGGTATGCACCTCGCTCACCATGTCTCTGAGACCAGGAATGACGGTTTCGGCTAACTGGATGCAGTCGACGGCCATCTGCCGTTTCAGCTGCAGGTAGTCGTCACCACGGTGTCCCACACGGGTGTCAGCCCATTGTTGTAGACGTCTCCAGGGCATGGGTGTCAACAGGTCAATCTGGCGCAGGTCGCTACCCTTTTCGGGCACGCGAGCACTGACCATGAGTCCATCGACACCGTCGGCCGACTCATAGAAGTCCCAGACGTTGGAATTGCGATAGACAAATTTGTTGTGGTTGAAATAATCCATGGAACCTGGTTTCAGTACCAGTGAGGCCGTAAACATGCCGAAAGTACTCTCCAACATGCCGATGCGACGACGATAAATACGTTTCAGCACCCGCGACTCCTTCACGAGATTGAAGGTCTGCACAGGGTGTATATCGCTGATGAAGGTATCACCCTCATAGGTCTCGCCATCAGTGCAGCGTGCTGCCACGATACGGCCATCACGCTCGATGAGTTCCTCCACTTCTGCCTGGCACACCACCTTGCCTCCATGGTTTCGGATGCCATCGATCAGGGTGTCTACTATCAGATTGCCGTCGCCCTTGAGTCGCCAACTGCTCTGTATGAAGCTGCTGTTGCCGTGGGCAAAAGCGAAGAGGGGCAGTGACTCCCTACGCAGTTCCATCTTCAGACTGGCCCCTGA
>DFGG01000023.1 GCA_002371695.1 bacterium UBA3756 | reverse complement strand
ATACAACGACAGAGACATCAGCCTCCGAATGGCCCATTACAACAAGGGATGGCTGGGCAAGCAAAAGATTGAAATCAACGACGTAGCCACATCATGGACCTCCCACTCCCGTAAAGACAGTCTCATCAGCAATCAGGCATCTATCGCGCTACTCACTGCTACTACAGAGGGTACACAGCCCATCGAGAAAGGCGGACGACTGCTGATAGACATCAGCCAGCTGCGCTATAAGAACGACAACCACAAGCCTCGTAAGAATGTCGGTAAGCCCAAGCGCGGCTTCTTTGATGCCAAGCATCTCGACGTCACGGCTGACCTCAAGCTCACCATCGACTCCATCGTCAAAGGAACGGTGGTGGGAACACTCACGCAGATGACAGCCACAGACTCCATCTCTGGCATTGACATCAGAGACCTCAGGGCTGGAATCAAGGCCGACAAGGAGAAGGTCGTACTGAGCGACGTGACCATCCTGCAGAAGAATACCGAGCTGAAATTCAAACAGGCAGAGCTGGTACTGCCCAACAAGAAGAAGGGACGGCGATTCTCCTACTCCACCAGCACCATCACTGGCAGGACACAGCTGAAAGACATCTCACGAGCCTTCGCCCCCGTGCTTAACAAGTTCACCATGCCGCTGAACCTGAGCGTTCGCATGAGCGGTACCGACTCCACGATAGCCTTCCGGGACATCCTTGTGACTACCGACGACAAGAAACTGAGCATCAAGGCCACGGGCGACATCAAGAACCTGAAGGAGAAGGAGAAACTCAACGTACACTTCGACGTGAGCAAGATGACTGCCAGGGGCGACATCAAGGAGAAAATCATCAACCAGTTCACCGTGAAGAAGCTGATGATGAAACAACTGCGCCTGCTGGGCGACATCAATTATACAGGCTACTTCGCCGTACTGTGGAAGCGAGTGACTTTTCAGGGAACAGTGGGCACGGCTGGCGGAGCCCTCAACTGCATGTTCACCCTCGACGGCCTGAACAAGTACGTCACGGGCAGTGCCAGCTCGCAGGCATTCAACCTGGGAAAGGTGATGGACATCAAGGGCATGGGAGATATTGCAGCACATGCCGACTTCAAGATAGACATCTCCAAGCCCCGCACAGCCCTGATGCGCAAGAAGAAGGGCGGCAAACTGCCCATTGGCAACGTCAGCGCCAAGGTGACGGACTGCAGCTACAAGGGCATCCACGTGCGCAACATCACAGCCGTCATCGAGAGCGACGGTGCCGTGGCCTCAGGCGACATCCACCAGCACGGCAACTACCGCGACCTCTACTGTTCGTTCTCCTTCACTGATACCGATCAGATGCATAAGATGAAGATCACCAACCCAGGCATCAAGTTCCACAAGATATCTGACGAAGACCGCAAGGCCAAAGAGGAACGTAAACAACAGAAGAAGCTGGAGAAGCAAAAGGCCAAGGAAGAGCGTAAGGCTGAGAAGGCTGCTGCAAAAGAGGCCAAAAAGGCTCAGAAGGCAAAGGAGGAAAAGGAAGGCAAAAAGAAAAAGAAATTCCTCGGTCTGTTCTGACCGAGGAATATTCTTATTCGGAGGAAGATCTCTCTATGATTTCCAGACACATGCGGCTGTTGTGGTAAGGACACTTCCAGAAACCCGCCTTGTCGTCTACGGTATTCAGCGAACCATCGGGATGACGACTCCAGAACCATTCACCATTCTCCCAATCGATCAGGTTGTGCTTGATATAGTCCCAACAGCGGAAGGCTCTGGTGAGAGCATCGTCATCGCCGAAATACTGCCAGATGTTGTACCATCCCACCACATTCTCTGCCTGTACCCACCAATGGAGATCGTCATCAGCATGGCCTGTGTCGAGATTGGCCTCATGGATCATCGAACCGTCAGGACGTAATCCCTTGGCAGATGCCTCGGCCACCATTTGTACGATAGGCTCCATACGGGCCAACACCTCTGGATCGCCCAGAACGAGTGCTGCCTCGTGCATGAGCCAGGAGCACTCGATGTCGTGACCATAACTCTCCAGACGTCCCGCTCCACGCGTCCAGTCCATCTCGAAGAACAAATCGAGGTGGTGGGTATCGGGATTAAGGATATGGTCAGTAAAGATGCCGATGATGTTGCGCAAGGCAGCACCTACCCTGAGGATACTCTCCTCAGGCACGCCCACCTCGATAGGCAGCACTGAGCCGATAGCAGGCACATAGTTGCACGACGACCTGGCCTGCATCTCACGGAGACAGCGATAGAGGTTGGCATAGGGCTCGATGATGTGCAGATGTGTATTCTGCGACTTGGGGAAGTTGGCATCGAGCTCAGAAAGGCGCATGTCGGCAATGGGTGACCAGTCGCGGGCAGTGGCTTCAATATAACCATTGTACTCGGAATCGAAGGCATGTTCCTCGATGCAGTCAAAGAGTTGCAGGGCACACTCCAAGGCCTCGCGATCACCTGTAGCACGGGCATACTCCGACATGCCATAGATGGCGAAGCCTATGGCATAGAACTGCTTACGCGTATTGAGTGGCTGTCCCTTGGCATCGAGGCTCCAGAAGACGCCTCCATACTCGCGGTCGATGAAATGCTCGATGAAATAGTCCTTGGCATAGGTGGCCATCTCGAGATACGCAGGAACTTGCAGAACACGATAGGCGGCAGAGAATGACCACAAGATGCGGGCATTGAGGATGGCCCCCTTCTCCGCATCGGCATGCAGGTGACCCTCGCCGTCGATACGGCCGTAGAAGCCTCCATTCTCATGGTCCACCATCTTTGTCTGCCAGAAATGCAGGATGTTGTTCTGCAACACATCCTGCATCTCAGATTTCATAAGTTGAATATTCATAGTTTATTCAATGGAACGTATTTTCTTCAGTTCACTGCCTATCTCTTCGATTCGCTCTGTGGTGAGGGGATAGAACCAAACTACGATGATGGCCAGACCTGCCACCATGGCAGGGATGAAGCTCATCAGCCAACGGAGCGTGAGCAGAGCACTCTCAGGCTGCACGGCACCTGCCTCAAGGGCAGCAGAGTCGGTGATATAGCCGAATCCGGAGAGAAGCCACAGCACAGCAGCACCACCGATGGCACCACCAAACTTCTGAGCCATAGAGGCTGAGGAGAAGATGAGACCTGTGGAGGCGGTATGGAATTTCAACTCGGCATAGTCGCTGACATCGGCATACATACTCCAGATGAGAGGCGACATGATACCCGTAAAGATAGAAATGAATACCTGCAGGATAAGCATCAGCCAGAAGCCTGACGACGTGATTGGCACGAAGAAGAAAACGACACTCAGCACCAGCAACACGGCATTGACAAGGATAAACGTGGTCTTCTTACCCAACTTGTTGGCGATGGGCACACAGAGAGCCACACCCAACATGTTAGACACCTCACCAATACTCAGGAATAGTCCTGAATAGAACAGGAAGGCCAGTCCGAAGAAACTCAGATAGACGTTAGGTCCGATGATGTCGAGGAAGAAATAGGCTACCGTGGCACCACGCACAGTGTTGAACAAGTTTGAACAGAGGGCAGCACCGATGAGCAGCCACCAGGGCTTGTTGGAGAGCAGTGACTTGAAGTCGCTGCCCACACTCACTGTCGATACCGTCTTCAGATGCTCCTTGGTAAGCAGGAAGCACAGGATGAACATCACAAAGCAGGCTGCTGAGATGCACACCATGCCCCAGAACCAGCCTTCGGTGGTCTTATAGCCTCCGAACATGTTGGTCAGCGGTTCCCAAATGGCCAGCGCAATGAAGGAGCCGCCATAGGCAAAGAACATACGGAAGGAGGAGAACACGGTCTTCTCGTTGGAATCGTCAGTCATCACACCCAGCATGGCACCGTAGGGCACGTTGATACCCGTATAGACGGTCATCATCAAGATGTAGGTGACATAGGCCCAAATGAGTTTTGCACCATAGCTCCAGTCTGGAGTGGTAAACAGGAGGATACCACAGATGGAGAACAGCGGGGCCACCCACAGCAGATAGGGGCGATACTTACCCCAGCGGGTATTAGTACGATCGGCGATGATACCCATCATGGGGTCGGAGACGGCATCCCAGATACGGGTGACGAGTACCAGCACACCGGCATCGATGAGCGACAATCCAAAGATATTGGAGTAGAATATCGGCAGGTAGTAGGAAAACACCTTCCAGAATGTGGACGACGACATATCGCCGAAGCCATAGCCAATCTTTTCGATTAATTTAGTCTTTGCCATATTTACTTCTTCTTATTTTTCTGAATCAGTTTCTTAATGGTCTCCACAGAGGCTGCGGTAGTGAGACCGTCCTCCGGCGTATTCATGCAGTAGTCGATAAGTTTGTCGACAGTAGAGGTGGCCACATGCATACGGGTGTCGGCAGAGGCATAGTAGATGAACACCTTGCCAGAAGCATAGTGCTCACTGTCTTCTTCATCAGCTATCCATCCGTTGGCGAAGGCCACGTTCATCACATCGCCCAGATACTCATCGCCCTCAGGCACGAGGAAGTAGCCGCCAGGCTGGGCAATCACCCGCGTAGGATCGTCGAGTGCCGTCATATACATATATAATACATAGCGCAGGCCATCGGCAGTAGCTCTTACGCCATGGGCCAGATGGAGCCATCCTTTCCTGGTCTTGATGGGATGCGGACCCTCACCGTTCTTCACCTCGGTGATGGTGTGGTAGTGACGAGCGTTGATGATCTTCTCTTCCTTCACTTCAGCATGGGTGATATCGTCGACAAGTGCCCAGCCGATGCCTCCACCAGAACCGGTATCGATGAAGCCGTCCTGCGGACGGGTATAGAAGGCGTACTTGCCGTTGACGAACTCAGGATGGAGCACCACGTTACGCTGTTGCGACTTGGTCTTCAGGTCGGGCAGGCGCTCCCAAGTCTTCAGATCCTTCGTACGGGCAATGCCGGCCGTGGCTGTAGCAGCAGAGAGGTTGCCGGGTTGAGTGTCATCATGACGCTCTGCGCAGAAGACGCCGTAGATCCACCCATCCTCATGACGGGTAATACGCATGTCGTAGATATTGGTGGCAGGTATCACATCGTCGGGCATGGTGACTGGTTCCTCCCAGAAGCGGAAGTTATCAATGCCATTAGGCGACTCCGCCACAGCGAAGAAACTCTTTCTGTCGGCCCCCTCGACGCGAACAACTAACACATACTTGTCGCCCCACTTGATGGCACCCGAATTGAGGGCTGCATTGCACATGATGCGCTGCATCAGGTAAGGGTTGTCCTTCTCGTTGAAATCGTACTTCCACTCCAAGGGGACGTGGGCAGCAGTCAGTATGGGATTCTTATATTTCTCATAAATTCCATTGCCCCACTCCAGTGGTTCGTTCTTAAGGCTCAGCAGCTCCTCATGATGCTGACGGAGGGCTGCTACTTTCTTTTCAAATTCTGTCATAATATTCTTTTTTTAGTCTTTATCATCCGATTCTTCAATATCCTCCAGGAAGAGGGTCTTGGGAGAGTTATAAAACTCTACGAAATACTTGGCATCAGCCTTCACAGGAGAGGGGCCGAACCACTCCTCCTTGTAGTTGCGCCATGTGAGCAGGTAGCTGATGGGGAAGGCCTCCACGGCAGGCAGCAGGGTCGTAGACCACCAGTCGGGCTGCGTCATATTCTTCATTCCCGTCTCTGTCAGGGCAGGAATCAGATTGTGAGCCTTGGCCACCTCGCAGAGCACACCAAGATTCTGCTTGGTTCGCTCGATGAACTGTTCCTTTTCATCGGGGTTCCACTGATAACCGTCCAGTCCGATCATGTCTACACGGTCGTCGCCGGGATAGCGGTCGAGCAGGCGCTCGGCAGTCAGGTCGTCCTGGCAGCCGGGAGAGTATGACCACACGATCGACTCATCATATCCATCAGCCTTGAGTTTGTCCTGCAACATGTTCCACAGAGCCTTATATTCCTCCACGGTGCAGAGCTTCTCACCCCACCAGAACCAGGAACCAGAGTTTTCGTGCCAGGGACGGAAGATGACGGGTATCTTGTGTCCCTCATCGTCTTTCAGCGTGGCCAGGAAATCACTCACGCGCTGCATCCATGTCTGGAACTTCTCATGGAACTCGCCCTCGGGCAGTATCTTCTTCACCACAGCCGAGTCGCTCACGTCCCAAGCAGTGCCCTCAGGGAATTTCTGACCGGCATTGCCTCCTCCATCGATGGTGGTCACAGGGTTACGCGGGTGCCAACTCAAGGTGATGATGCCACCGCGGCGGTGATGGTTCTTGATCTCTTCTGTCATACGGGTGAAGGGCACGCTGTCGAGGTTCTTCGCGTCACCCATCTCAATGCCTCCCAGATCGAAGCCCATGATGGCGGGATAATCGCCACAGACATTCTTTACATCACTCGAGTCCTTGGCATATTCCCATGTGAGTCCGTACATCGGATCATCCTGATGACCATACATGATACCCTTCTGCCTGAGGGTTTCCAGACGGTCCACTAACTTCTGGGCTGTTGTTGCCTCAACTTCTTTCTTTGTTGTCGTACAGGCTGCCACTGCTACAGTCGCTAATGCCATCACTATCAGTTTCTTCATATGCTTACTGTTTTATTTCCATTTCCTTAAGTAACCAGTTCTCCCACTCGTCCCACTGCTCCTGATACCAGAAGTGCCAGGTCATCTGATAGGGCGAGATCTGCTTGGGTCCCTTGACGATATTATACGTAGCCCAAGCCGTGGTGGGTGGCACCACATCATCGGTGTAGCCGAAGGAGAACCATCCTGCCTGCTTGTCTGTAATCAGACGGG
>DFGG01000049.1 GCA_002371695.1 bacterium UBA3756 | reverse complement strand
TAAACACTATTTGTGTTTTCTGGATGGCGTTTAGCAGAGTTTGCGGGAGCCATCTCCGATGACAACATCGTAGACTTTCGGCTCGTGTCCGTACTTCTCGTTGAAGCGCTTTTTGGCGTTCTCGATGAATTTCTTATAGAGGTCGTTGCGAACCAGATTGATGGTGCATCCACCAAATCCACCGCCCATGATGCGTGAACCTGTCACGCCGTTCTCCTTGGCAATTTCATTGAGGAAGTCGAGCTCCTCGCAGCTTACCTCATAGTCCTTCGAGAGACCCTCATGAGTCTGATACATCAGCTCGCCTACTTTCTCGTAGTCGCCTTCGTTGAGAGCGTCGCACACAGCCAGCACGCGGTCTTTCTCTCCGAGAACGAACTTGGCGCGCTTGTAGTCTTCGGCACCTACTTCTTCCTTCACTTCCTCCAGTTGCTCCCAAGTGCAGTCGCGCAAGGTTTCAAACTTGCCTTCCGGATGCTTGGCAGCAATGTGCTTCACAACATTCTCGCAAGATTTGCGACGGTCGTTGTAGGGAGAGCCTGCCAACTGATGTTTCACCACACTGTCGAGCAACACCAGTCGATAGCCGTCGGGCTTGAAGGGGAAGTACTCAAATTCGCGGCTACGGCAGTCGAGGCGCATCAGGCAACCTGCCTTGCCGAAAACAGAGGCAAACTGGTCCATAATTCCGCAGTTGACACCGCAGTAATTGTGCTCTGTAGCCTGACCAGCGAGAACCATGTCCCATTGCGAAACCTTGTTCTCACCGAAGATGTCGTTGAGACCACAGGCGAAGCAACTCTCCATAGCGGCAGAGGAAGACATGCCTGCTCCGAGAGGAACATCGCCGGCAAATGCGATGTTAAATCCTTTAACGGGGACTCCCAACTTCTTCATTTCGAGGGCGATACCATAGATATATCGAGCCCATGAAGCACGGGGGCCGTTGGGGTCGGATAACTTGAAGTCGACACGGTCCTTCAGGTCGATGGCATATGCCATCACTGTGTCCTCTGTACCATTGGCGCGCATTTCGGCCATTATACCTTTGTCAACAGCTCCTGGGAATACATAGCCACCATTATAGTCGGTGTGCTCACCAATGAGGTTGATGCGTCCCGGAGATGCATAGACGTTGCCGGTCTTGCCGTCGAAGTGCTTGATAAAGCGGCTTCTTACAAAATCGATTTCCATCATAATGATTTTCTGATTTATTAATTTGATTAATAATTAGTCAACCTTGATATCTGTATTCACATTCTTGCAGCCGATGAGAGCGTAGAAAAGAATGTAGGCCAGCATACCGATGACGAGCCAATAGCTCAGAATCGGTCCTGCAGACTTGGCAATGCTCTCCTGGATGAGGGGCATGATACCACCTCCGACTACCATCGTCATGAAGATGCCGGATGCAGCTTCGGTGTATTTGCCCAGACCTTCAACAGAGAGGTTGAAAATGCCACCCCACATGATAGAGGTGCATAGTCCGCAGGCAGGAATGAGGAATGCCTTGGCTGGTACATCGTGTCCGCTGAATGCGATGGTAACGCTTTCGGGCATGAAGATTGCGATGATGAGTAGCGCAATGGCCACGGCACTTACTGTCGACAGCTGCAGTTTTGTCGATACCTTGCCAGAGATGGCACTTGAGCAGGCACGTCCGATCATCATCAGAAGCCAGTATGCTGCTGCGAGAGTTCCGCCTACAGCGGCAGCTCCTTCGAAGCCGAGGTCAGTCACGTAGAAATTCAGCTCCATAGGTATACCTATTTCAATACCTACGTAGAAGAAGATGGCAATGACACCCAGCAGACAGTGACGGAAAGCCAACGGGCTATGCTCATATTGAGGAGTTGCCTTGCCAAGGGTCGGTTCGGGGATGGTTACTCTGCTGATGATCAGGAATGAGATGGCGAACACGGCCATACCAATGAAGAGCAGGGGAGCCACGTCGCCCATGCTGGTGTCGGCAGTAACCGTACCAACAAGGATACCTGCCAGCAGCGGAGTCAGGGTGCCGGTCAGTGAGTTCAGCGTGCCACCGATCTGTATCAGCTGGTTGCCCTTGTTGCCACCACCGCCAAGCAGGTTCAGCATCGGGTTGACCACTGTGTTGAGCATGCACACGCAGAATCCGCAGATGAATGCGCCCAACAGATAGATGAGCAGGTTCATGGCAACGGGAATACTGTCGTACGTGAACACATAAGTACCTTCGCCAGTGATGCTTGAGAGGTACTGAAGAGCCAAGCCTACGATACCCACGATAAGGGCGATAAGGGCTGTCTTTTTGTAACCATATTTGATGAGCATCTTACCTGCTGGGATACCCATGAAGAGGTAGGCGGCAAAGTTCATCAGGTTACCCCATGCTTTGGCGAAGGGATATTCAAATCCCCAGATGTTACCAAAGGGAGCGCCCATATTCGTCACGAAACTGATCATCGCGAAGATGAAGCACATCGTTATAATGGCAATCAACTTGCCATTGTTCTTTGTCTCAGTCATTTTGTTAACAATGATTTACGAGTTCGTACTTGTCTTTACTCCACGACACCAAAGCGGTAGATGGTCTTCTGCTTATAGCGCTGACCAGGATTCAGTACCACGCTGGGGAAGTATGGACGGTTGGGGCTGTCGGGGAAGTGCTGTGTCTCCAGACATACGGCAGAGCGACGGGGGAACGTGGCACCGTTGGCACCCTTGTAGCCGTTGGCAAAGTTGGCAGTGTAAAGCTGCATGCCGGGTTCTGTCGTGTAGCACTCCAGTGTACGACCGCTCTTCGGATCTGTAACTCTGGCAGCAAAACTCAGTTCACCCTCTTCCTTCTTGTTCAGTACATAGTTGTGGTCGAAGCCATGTCCGAACTTGATTTGTTCATGGTCTGCCTCGATGTCCTGTCCGAAGGTCTTTGGTGTACGGAAGTCGAAAGGAGTGCCTTCCACCTTCAGGATCTCACCTGTAGGAATGGCCGTGTTGTCCGTGGGCAGGTAGAAATCGGCATTGATCTCGCAAATCTGGTCCTCGATGGTCGGGGTGGGATCTGCTGTGCCTGCCAGACTGAAGAATGCGTGGTGGGTCAGGTTGACAATGGTCTTCTTGTTGGTGGTTGCCAGATACTCAATGACCAATTCGTTGAGGTCGGTGAAGGTGAACTCTACCGTCACGTCCAACTCGCCGGTGAACCCTTCCTCTCCATACGAAGAGATGCGGTGGAGTGCCAACGAGCGGGGACCCATCTGGCGGGCTTCCCACACCTTGGCGTTGAAGCCTTTCAGACCTCCATGCAGATGGTTGGGACCGTCGTTGATGGCCAGTTGGTAGTCCTTTCCGTTGAGTGTGAACTGACCTTTGCAGATACGGTTGCCCCAGCGCCCGATGAGGGTTGAGAGATAAGGCTCTTTACCGCTGGTGAGCTGTTGGATACTATCGTGACCCTGGATCACGTTGCCTACTTTACCGTCCTTGTCGGGCACCATGATAGCACAAATGGCACCTCCATAGTTGGAGATGGCCACTTCATAGCCCTTACGGTTGCGGAGGATGTACAAATCGGTCTTCTTGCCGTTGATCGTGGTCTGGAAGTTTTCTCTCTTCAGACCACACAGATTCGCTGTTTCTGAAATGTTAGCCATATTGAATGATTTTTAAGTTACTGTAATCTATCGTGCAAAGTAACAGAAAAAAATCCAAACGGACGAATGAAACGACGAAAAAAATGCTGAACGAACTATTAAAAAACCCTAAATGCAGTTTTTCAGGAAGTCGGCGACCACGTAACTGCTACCTCCGATGAACACAAAATCATCTTTCTGAGCTGCGTTACTTGCTGACTCATAGGCATCTGCGACAGTCGGATAGCTCTCGCCACTGAGTCCGAGCTGTTGCCCCAGCATCTTGAGCACATTTTCAGAGATAGCACGGTGATTATTTGCTTTTGTGAAGTAGTAGATGGCATTTTTAGGTAACAGCGCCATCATGCCGTCAACGTCTTTATCCTCTACGGCACCGAAGACGATGTGCATCTTGCGACATTCTACCTGAGCCAGCTGACGATTCAGAAACTCCCATCCAGCCACATTGTGACCTGTATCGCAGACCGTCATCGGCGAGTTCTTGATTACCTGCCAGCGTCCTTTCAGTCCTGTCAGTTGGCAGACATCCTTGAAGCCCATGCTTACCTCCTTTCCTTTGGATTCTGATTTCGAGTCGTCGGCAAAGCGGTACATATAGCCTCGCTCCTCCAGTTTGCGTACTGCGCACAGGATGGTGTTGGCATTCTTCTGTTGGTAGAGCCCGCCGAGTTCTCCTTGCAGCTTGCCATAGTGGCGTGTCCGATAGTGCATCTTGCCGCTGATGAGTTCGGCATCCATCACTTCTGGATGGTCTTCGGCGAAGGTGATGGGAGCTCCGGTCTCAGTAGCGATGGCCTCGAATACGGGACGCGTCTCTACTGTAGCCTCGCCGATCACCACGGGTACTCCTTTCTTAATAATACCAGCCTTCTCCATCGCAATTTGTTCCAGCGAGTTGCCAAGCAGTTGGGTATGGTCGAGACTGATATTGGTGATGACGGATAGGATAGGGGTGATGATGTTCGTGCAGTCGAGACGTCCTCCCAGTCCAACCTCTATGACGGCGATGTCGACCTTCATGTCGCTGAAGTACTTGAATGCCATGGCGGTGGTCAGCTCGAAGAAGGTAGGAGCCAACGGCTCGAAGAAATGTTTCTCGTTTTCAACGAAGTCGACGACATATTTTTCTGCGATAGGCTGTCCGTTGATGCGGATGCGCTCACAGAAGTCTACCAGATGGGGTGATGTATAGAGACCTACTTTGTAGCCGCAGGCCTGCAGGATGGCTGCAAGCGTGTGGGCACAGGAGCCTTTGCCGTTGGTGCCGGCAATATGGATGCTCCTGAACTGCCTGTGGGGATGCCCGAAGTGCTCATCGAGCGCCTGGGTATTATCCAGCCCTTCCTTATAGCCGCTGACACCTTGTTTCTCGAACATGGGCAGTTGGCTGAACAAATATTCGCAAGTCTCTGGGTAGGTCATGTCGCTTATCAGCTAAAGTAGTTCTTGAAGCGCTGGAAGATACTGTCGCGGGTCTGTTTGTCGCCCTTGAAGTTGTCTGAGTTGCGGAATTGCTCGATGGCCTGCTTCTCCTCGCGGCTGAGTGTCTTTGGTACGTAGACACTGATGTTTACTACCAGGTCTCCCTTGCCTGAACCGTAGCCCTGTACGGCTGGCAGACCCTTGCCGCGCAGACGGAGCGTCTTTCCGGGCTGAGTGCCGTTGTCGAGCTTCACTTTCAGCTTGGTGCCCTCGATGGTTGGTATCTCTACTTCGCCGCCGAGTGCTGCTGTCGGGAAGTCGAGCAGCAGGTTGTAGATCAGGTCATTGCCGTCGCGCACAAAGGTGTCGTGCTCAGCCTCCTCGATAAACACTTGTATGTCGCCGGCGATACCGTTGTGCTTTCCGGCGTTACCCTTGCCGGGCACATTGACCACCATGCCCTCGGCTACGCCTGCAGGGATGTTGATCTCTACCACTTCCTCGCCTTTCTCGATGCCCGTTCCGCCGCAGTGCTTACACTTGTTCTTGATCACCATACCCTCGCCGCCGCATGTCGGGCAGACGCTCTGCTGCTGCATCATACCGAAGATACTCTGTGTGGTATGGGTGATCACGCCGGAGCCGTGACACGTAGGACACTGTTCCTTGCCGCTACCCGCCTCGGCACCCGAGCCATTGCAGTGCGGGCAGGCAATGTCCTTGCGCACCTTGAACTTCTTGGTCACGCCCTTGTTGATCTCCTCCAGTGTGAGTTTCACCTTCAGGCGGAGGTCGCTGCCACGATGCTGCTGCGAGCGGCGCTGACCTCCGAAACCACCGAAGCCATGCCCACCGAAGATATCACCGAACATCGAGAAGATGTCGTCCATGTTCATCGATGCACCGCCGAAGCCGCTGAAGTCGAAGCCGCCCATGTTAGGACCGTCGAAGCCGAACTGATCGTACTGCTGACGCGTCTTCGGATCGTGGAGCACGTTATAGGCCTCTGCGGCCTCCTTGAATTTCTCCTCAGCCTCCTTGTCACCGGGGTTGCGGTCGGGGTGGTATTTGATGGCTATCTTGCGATACGCTTTCTTGATCTCGTCTTCCGAGGCGGTCTTCTCGACCCCAAGCACCTCGTAGTAGTCACGCTTTTGTGCCATTATCTTTCTTTATACTTGTCACTATTCACTATTCTCTCTTCACTCTTCACTGTCCCACGGCTACTTTTGCGTGGCGGATAACCTTGTCGTTGAGCTTGTATCCCTGCTGCAGGCAGTCGATCACCTTGCCCTTCTTGTCGTCGCCCATGCCGGGTACCATCGCCACGGCCTCATGTACGTCGGTGTCGAAATCGGCACCCTCGGTCTCTATCTTGC
>DFGG01000077.1:5270-7333 GCA_002371695.1 bacterium UBA3756 | reverse complement strand
GAGGGGCTTTTCGAGCACGATCATCGAGAACGATGATGTGCCGGCAGAGCCATTACCCGTGCGCTGCTTGACGGCGTTGGTGGCCACCATGCCAGTGCCTGCATCGCCTTCAGGAGGGCATACGGGGATGCCGGCCTTCAGGTGTCCGCTGACGTCGAGCCGCTTGGCACCTTCGGGGGTGAGGAATCCAGCGCTCTCGCCGGCATTCAGCGACTTGGGCAGGATGTCGAGCAACTTCCATGAGAAGCCCTTGGGAGCGATGAGTTCGTCGAACTTCTTCACCATTGTGGCGTCGTAGGTCTTTGTGGCGGGGTCGACGGGAATCATGCCCGAAGCATCGCCGACGCCGAGTACGAACTGACCAGTTACCTGCCAGTGCACATAGCCTGCGAGGGTGGTGAGGTACTTGATGTCGCTGACGTGCTCCTCGTTGTCGAGGATAGCCTCGTAGAGGTGGCTGATGCTCCAGCGGAGGGGAATGTTATAGTTGAAGAGCTCGGAGAGCTTGGCAGCAGCCTTTCCGGTATTGGTGTTGCGCCAGGTGCGGAAGGGCACGAGGATCTGCTGCTCCTGGTTGAATGCCATGTAGCCGTGCATCATGGCCGAGAACCCGATGGCGGCGAGGCTCTCAATCTCGCAGTCGTACTGCTTCGTCACGTCCTTGCGGAGCTCGGCATAGCAGTCCTGCAGTCCGTACCAGATGGCTTCGGTGGAGTAGGTCCAGAGGCCGTCAACGAGCTGGTTCTCCCACTCGTGTGAGCCCTGGGCGATGGGTTTGTTGTCCTCGTCGATGAGGACGGCCTTGATTCTTGTAGAACCGAATTCGATTCCCAAAATAGCTTTTCCAGCCTCAATAGTCTGTTTTGCGGTCATATCATAAATGTTATTTATGCACAGAGGGCACAGAGAAGACAGAGTGCTCAGAGGTGATTACCCGTTGAGTCTTCGTCTTATGCCGTCGATGAGACGAGGTACATTGAAGTTGATGAGTAATCCGAGATTCTTTTGAGTGAGTTTCAGATAAGTCATTAGCTGATCTCTGTCTTCTCTGCGTTCTCTGTGCTTTAAGTTTATCTTAAAGCCTTGTTAAGCATGTAATACATCTCATTGTTCTGCAGCTGCTGCTTGAACTCGTATGTCTTGGTGTCCTTGTTGATCTTGACATACTCGATGCCGAGGATTTCGGCAAAGTCCTCCCAGTACTCCTCGGTGATGTCGTAGGAGAAGGCACTGTGGTGTGTACCACCGGCGAGGATCCATGCGCCAGCGCCAATCTCGAACGTGGGCTGCGGTACCCAGAGGGCAGAAGCCACGGGGAGGTTGGGCATGGGCTTGGGCTCGATGCACTCTACCTCCTGCGAGATCAGACGGAAGCGGTTGCCCAGGTCTACGACGGTGGCCTTGATGCCACGGCCAGTCTTTGAGGTGAACACCAGACGGGCAGTCTGCTGCTTGCGGATACCGATGCCAAGGAAGTGAACCTCGAGTTTGGGTTTGTCGACAGCGATGAGCGGGCAAACTTCGAGCATGTGGCTCTGCAGGCATGAAGAGCGGTCGCCGGCGAAGTTGAGGGTGTAGTCCTCGAGGAACGAGCAACCTGTTGGCAGACCCTGCGAGATGACCCAGAGGGTGCGATACAGACAGGCAGTCTTCCAGTCACCTTCGGCACCGAAGCCGATGCCCTCGGCCATGAGGCGCTGCGAAGCCAGACCAGGGATCTGGTCGAATCCGCAGAAATCGGGAGCGTCGATGTCGGCATCACCGAGGTCGTCAAAGTTGGTGGTGAAGGCTGTGGCGCCCTCATCCTTCAGCACGCGGCGCAGGGCAATCTCTGCCTTGGCGGCATTGCGAACTTTCTGCCAGTAGACCTCCTCGCCACTCTCGTCGATCTTGATGGTGTACTCCTTCTTGTACTCCTCAACCAGGCAGTCAACCTCAGCGTCGGTCACCTTCTTGAAATACTCCATCAGCGAGCTGACGGGATAGTAGTCGACATGGTAGCCCAGGCGCTGCTCGAACTCTACGCGGTCGCCATCAGTAACGGCCACATTGTTCATGTTCAT
>DFGG01000077.1:4579-5215 GCA_002371695.1 bacterium UBA3756 | reverse complement strand
TCATACCGAACATCAGACAGCGTACTTGTCTGGCATCAGCCACACCGGCAGCCACACGGGCCCAAGTAGCAATCTGGCGCTGGGCAGCCTCGTCCTTCCAGTAGCCGCAAACCACCTTGCGGGGGACACGCATGCGAGTGCAGATGTGTCCGAACTCGATGTCGCCATGAGCACTCTGGTTGAGGTTCATGAAGTCCATGTCCATCGTCTCCCAGGGAATCTCGGCATTGTACTGCGTGTGGAAGTGGAGTAGGGGCTTCTGCAGGTCCTGCAGGCCCTTGATCCACATCTTGGCAGGAGAGAAGGTGTGCATCCAGGTGATGATACCCACGCACTTCTCGTCATTGTTGGCTGCCTTCATCACGGCCTCTACCTCCTTAGAGCTGTTGGCCGTACCCTTATATACTATTTTAATAGGTATGATACCGCTGTTGTTCAGTCCTTCGACCATTTCCTTGGAGTGTCCGTCGACTGCTACTACTGCGTCACCACCATAGAGCAACTGTGCACCAGTTACCCACCATACTTCCAGATTCTCAAATGCTTTTGCCATTTTCTTTTTAGTTTTTTAAGTTATTTGGATTAATGTTTCTGTCCTTTTTGTCCGTAGTAAGCGTTCGGACCATGCTTGCGCAT
>DFGG01000077.1:0-4411 GCA_002371695.1 bacterium UBA3756 | reverse complement strand
TGTCGGGAGACGTTCCCCAGGAGAATGGGCCATGGTTCTTGACGAGAACGGCAGGGGTATGATCAGGATTGATCTTACGGATGTTGAGGATCTCGTCGACGATGACATTGCCCGTCTCCAACTCGTAGTTGCCCTTTACCTCAGCCTCAGTCATGTCACGTGTGCAGGGGATGTCCTGATAGAAGTAGTCGGCATGTGTGGTGCCGATGTTGGGGATGTCGCGACCAGCCTGTGCGAATGCTGTGGCATAGGTGGAGTGGGTGTGAACCACGCCCTTGATATTGGGGAATGCCTTGTAGAGTACCAGGTGAGTGGGCGTGTCGCTGGAGGGGTTGAGAATACCATCGACCACTTCGCCCGACTCAAGATCGACGACAACCATGTCGGATGCCTTCATCACGTCGTAGTCGACACCAGAAGGCTTGATGACTACCAGACCTTTTTCACGGTCGATACCAGATACATTTCCCCATGTGAAGATGACGAGTCCTTGCTTCACGAGGTCAAGATTAGCCTTGAATACTTTTTCTTTCAGTTCTTCTAACATAGTTTGCTATAATTTGAAATTGGGGCTTTCGCTGTAGAGCCGCTTGTTGAAACGATAGAGAGCAGCTCCGCGCTTTGACCCAGTCTTGTCTATTAATTCTGTTTTCTCAATGAAATTCATCTCTTTGATGCGCTTGCGGAAGTTGCGCTTGTCAAGTTCTTCACCCTTTACAGCTTCGTAGAGCTTTTGGAGTTGGGTGAGTGTGAAGAGAGAGGGCAACAGTCTGAATGCCACAGGCTCTGTAGACAGCTTCAGGCGCATCTGCTTCTGTGCCTGCTGCACCATCTGATTGTGGTCGGAATAGAGTTGGGGCATCTCGTCGAGTCTTACCCATTCCAGATTGTATTCCTGACGCAGACGGTCATCGTAGTCAGCCACATTGATGAGCACGTAGTAGGCTACAGAGACGACACGCTCTCCAGGGTCTCGGTCGACACTACCGAAGGCACCTACCTGGCGCATATAGAGTGTCCGCATACCGGTGAGCTCGAAGAGCACGCGATGGGCGGCATCGTCGACGCTCTCGTCGTTGCGGACGAAGCCTCCGTAGAGGCTCCATTCGCCACGACCGGGATCCATCTGTCGGCGTCCGATGAGCAACTTCAGGTGATTCCCGTCGAAGCCGAAGATGATACAGTCTACCGATAGCCAGACTTTAGAATGCTCACGATAGAAGCTTGTCATTCTGTTTCCTATTTATTTTTTACCAGAAATAGGCATAGAAGCAGCTGACGAGACCGACAACCACCAGTGTGCCTACGATATCCCATACGCCCCAGCTTTCACGAATACTCTTCTTGAACTCGGGCGTGAAAGTAATGGCTTCTACCTGCTCCTTCGAAGGTGCGGGAGTGAAGCAGCTGACGCATATCATCAACAAGATGATGAACACGAGCAGCCAGCACTCGAAGATGAGCCAGTTGGTCTGCCAGAACCAGGTGGTGGCATTCCAGAAAGCACCGTCCATTGCAGCATGGCCAGAGTCGGTGATGACATTGGTGACCAGACGGACCATACCGATGCAGAAACCACCGATCAGTCCCCACTCGCCAGCCTTCGGCGTAATCTTCTTTGAGAAGATACCGAGGGTGAACACAGCCACCATGGCCGGAGCAATCAGCGACTGGATGTCCTGCAAATAGCTATAGAGGTTGCCCATATTCATCATGATAGGCATCCATGCCAGACCGAGAATCACCACTACCACAGTGGCCATACGGCCAACGAACACATAGTGGGCCTCGCTCATACCCTTCTTCATAGGCTTGTAGAAGTCCTCTGTGAACAGCGTGGCGCAGCTGTTGAAGAATGCTGCCAGCGAAGCAACGAGTGCGCAGACGAAACCAATCGTCACGATACCCTTGATACCTGCAGGCAGGATGTTCTTCACCATCATGGCGAAGGCACCATCGGTCGACTCGTGGTTGGTGATATCCATCTCGATGCCGCTGCCCGTCTTCAGTGAGAGTGCATAGGCAATCATACCTGGGATAAGGAACATGAAGCAGGGGAGAATCTTGAAGAAACCTGCAGCGATAGTACCGCGACGGGCACGGGCCATCACCTTGGCATTGTCTTCGCCAGGAACCTGTCCGAGAACACGCTGGACGATGTGCTGGTCTGTGCACCAGTACCAGAAACCGATGATAGAAGCACCGAGGAATACCACATAGCCCGGGAACTGGGGATACATGGGATCGCCTGGGTCTGTGTGGAACATGTGTGTGGTGCCGTAGCCATCGTGGGCAGCATTACAAGCAGCCATCATGGCCTGCCAACCCTGCGTGATACTACCGTCGCCAAGGGCTGAGAGGCCGAGGAAGAGTACCAGGAACGAACCAATAATAAGAATAGGTGTCTGAATCGACGAGAGCGTCATCACACCCTTCATTCCACCAAACACGGTGAAGACGGCGGTGATGGCAATGAGGCCAATAGCACCATACCAGAAGGGGATGCCGAGCAGGTACTTGAAGAAGATACCACCCGTGAAGGCTGTCACCGAAACCTTAGTGAGCACGTAGGCAATCAGAGTGATGATCGACAGCCAAGAACCCGTGCGCTGGGTGTAACGGAACTTCAGGAAGTCGGGCATGGTGATGATCTTGCCCATCTTGTTGATTAGCAACTGATAGAACGGTACGAAAAGCCATCCGAGAATCAGGATCATCCATCCCTGCATCTCCCAGTGGGCCATACCCACACCGTCCTTGGCACCAGTACCGGCGAGACCTACAAGGTGCTCGGAGCCGATGTTGGCGGCAAAGATAGCCATACCGATTACATACCATGGCTCACCCTTACCGAAAAGGTAAGCCGAAGAGTCTTCGCCCTGCTGGGCTTTCTTGTCTTTCCAGATGGCATACCAGACAGCAGCCACCACTCCACAAAGGCCGATGGCGAGAACTACCCAATCGAACCAGATGAATTCATGTGAACTCCAATTCATTGTTTTTAGGAATATTTTATTTGTTAGTAATTATTTTACAGAGAACTTGTATGCCGCATGGCTGAAGTACTTTTCGCCAGGCTTCAGCACTGGCTGCACCCACTCGGGATGGTTGGGTGAGTCGGGATACTTCTGACTTTCCAGACATACGCTCACATGCTTCGGGTAAGTGATGCCATGCTTGCGAGCAATCTTCGCATCGGGACCTACGCCCTGGAAGTTGCCGGAGTACACTTGCACACCCGGCTCGTTGGTATACATCTCCATGAAGATACCAGTCTTGGGTGAGTAGAGGCTTGCACACACCTGGGTGTCGTCGCCCTTGCCATCCTTGAAGGTGTTCAGGCAGAAGTTGTGATCATAACCGGTAGCATTCTGTATCTGGTCAAACTGCGAGTGGATGCTGTCGCCGATGGCGTGAGGGGTGCGGAAGTCCATAGGTGTGCCTTCCACGGGCTTGATCTCGCCAGTAGGGATATAGAGCTTGTCGCTGGGGGTGAAGTTGTCGGCATTCACATAGAGCACCTGATCGTAGCCGGGCTTCGTGAAGTCGCCACTCAGATTGTAGTAGTTGTGGTTGGTCTGATTGATGATTGTGGGCTTGTCAGTCTCAGCCTCCCACGTCATGTCGAGGATATTGTCGGATGTCACCTTGTAGGTGGTCACAGCCAGCATCTTGCCGGGGAATCCGTTCTCACCGTCAGGAGCCACGATAGTCAGGCGCAGCACGGAGTCACCGATCTGTTCTGCTTCGTATACTTGGTGCATCCATCCGGTATTGCCTCCGCCATGCAGGCAGTTAGGACCGTCGTTCTGCTTCAACTTATACTCAGTATCGTTGAGCTTGAACTTGCCTTCCTTGATGCGGTTAGCATAGCGTCCTACGCTTGAACCGTAGTCGGTGGGGGTGTTGATGGTGTCGGCATACTGGGCAATGTTGTCAAAACCGAGTACGACATCCGTCGGCTTTCCGTCCTTGTCAGGAACGACGAGCGAGACGATACGTCCACCGTAGTTGGTGATGCACACCTCCATACCGTTCTGGTTCTTCAGGGTGTAGAGCTTTACGGGCTTGTCCTGAATGGTGGTGTCGAACTTGGCAGGGTCGAGACCCGATACCGTTAATGTCGGAGCTTGCTGGCCTCCGGCACATGCAGAGAGCATCAGCGTTGCTGCGCCGAGTCCCATCATGGTTGCTTTCAGTGCTTTCATTGTCACTTGCTTTAAGTTGTTTTGTAGTTATTGAATTCAATTTGGGTGTAAATTTACAACTTATTTTTGAAATGACAAAGGAAAAGAGATAAAATTTGGCGGTAAAGTGTAAAAATAACACCTTACCGCCATTATTTAACCTTTATAATCACTATTTGTGTTTTCTGGATGGCGATTAGCAGAGTTTGCGGGAGCCATCTCCG
>DFGG01000002.1:1540-18847 GCA_002371695.1 bacterium UBA3756 | reverse complement strand
AGGTGCGGTTCTTCATCGTGTAGTCGAGGAAGTCGGGCAGGTCGTCGGTACTGCGGTAGAAGGTGACGGGCAGTTTGCCGCTGGGGTTGTATTGACCGAAGAGAACTTCGGCAAGTGCCTGTCCACCTAATTCTCCGCCATACCACCACTGGATGATGGCATCGCACGACTCCAATTCGGGCACGAGAGCCATAGCGGAGCCGGAGCAGTTGACGAAGATGACACGTTTGCCTGCCTTATGCAGCATCTGGAGTGTCTCGCGCTGAGCCTTGGGCAGTTCGATGCTCGTGCGGTCGCCGCCCTTGAAGCCCTCCTCGCTGACGCGCATCTCCTCGCCTTCGAGTTTGGGAGAGATGCCACCCACGAAGACGACGGTCTCAGTGTCACCAATCTGTGCCAGCAGCTCTTCGTTGGTTGGAGCAACCTTGTGCTGGATATCGAAGCCGAGAAATGCGAAGCCTTGCTCCTGCACGTAGTCTATCTGGATGCGGTAGTGCTGCCCAGCCTTGACAGCCATCTCCTTTTGGCCTTGTTGTATGCGCTGGCGTACCTTCCAGATGTCAACGATGGTATCGCCATTGACAATCAGGCGCACCTTGTCGTCGCCTGCGATATTGAAGATGACCGTCTCGTCTTTCGTGGGGATGAAGGTGGCGTCGAGACGTGCCGAAATGTTCTCAAGATTGACACCGGGGGCAAACACCGTGTTGCCGCCATTGCTCAGCATGATGGGAGCCTTCAAGTCAATGGTGGCAACGGGGGCACCGCTCATGTCGGTATTGTTGTAATAGGTGGCCTGCATGCCTTTGGCTCCTAAAGGGGTCTTCAGCTCGCCGAATCGACTCTCGAACACCTCGTTGCGTGTCAGACCGCACCCGCTGATGAAGCGTGCCTGGGGAGCTATCTGCTGAATGCCTTCTAAAGCAGTGACGGTACGGGTGGCGTAGCCCGAGTAGTTACCCCACTGCATGATGGAGTCGATGGCATTAGCACCAAGTACGGCGATACGCGTGTTGCTTGTGAGTGGCAGCACGCCGCTGTTCTTCAGCAGCACGATGCTCTTGCGGGCCATGTCCAGGGCCAGCTGCTTGTGGGCGTCGCATGCCACAACGCTCTCAGGAATTTTCGTCCAGGGGTTCAGATCGTCGGGGTCGAAATCGCCCAGTTCGAAACGGGCAATCAGCAGGCGGCGCAGAGAACGGTCGAGGTCGGCCTCCTTGATATCTCCACGGCGTACGGCTTCTGGCAGGTTCTTGTACTCTGAACCGCACTCCACGTCGGTACCTGCCAGAACGGCCTTGGCCGAAGCCTCGGCGCCATCCTTGGCCACATTGTGCCAGCGGGGCAGAAAGTCGCGGATGGCACCGCAGTCAGAGGTGATGATGCCGTCGAAACCCCATTCGTCGCGCAGTATCTGCTGCTCGTAGCGGGTCTGGGCACAGCAGGCCTGACCGTCGATTCTTTGGTAGGCGCACATAATCTCAGCCACCTTTCCTTCTTGCACCAGTGCTTTGAAGGCAGGCAGATAGGTCTCCCAGAGGTCGCGCTCAGGCAGGTTTTCTACATTGAACTCATGGCGGTTCCACTCCGGTCCGCTATGCACGGCGAAATGCTTGGCGCAGGCGAGGAGCTTCTTGTAGCCGGTTTTTTCGGTCTTTCCTGTTATTCCGGTCATTCCGGATTTTCCCGGATTTCCTGGATTAGCAAGCCACTCCCCGCTATAGGTCATTCCCTGTAGGCCTCGCACCACGGCCAGTCCCATCTTGGCTGTCAGGTAGGGGTCTTCGCCGTAGGTCTCCTGTCCTCGTCCCCATCGTGGGTCACGGAAGATGTTGATATTGGGCGTCCAGAAAGATAGGCTCTGGTAGCGCTTGATGTCGCCCGTGCGCTTAGCTTGCTGTGCCTTCACACGCGCTTCGTCGCTGACGGCAGTGAACACCTGGTGGAGCAGGGCGTCATCCCAGGATGCAGCCATACCCATTGTGATAGGGAATACAGTGGCAAATCCGTTGCGTCCGATGCCGTGCAGGGCTTCGTTCCACCATTGGAACTGTGGGATGCCGAGTCGCTCGATGGCGGGCGACGTGTCCATCATCAGGCTTACTTTCTCCTCGAGTGTCAGTCTTTTGAGCAGGTCGTCAGCACGCTGCTGGGCTGTCAGCTCAGGGTCCTGATAGGGTAGGGATTGGGCGCTGATGCCGCATGTGCATAGTCCAACGAATAATGTGGTTAGTATTTTTTTCATCTTTCTCTTCTATTTAGTTATTATCCAGTCCTTAGGCGTACGGGTATCGGCATCGAAGCTGACACCTACCTTTACCACGCGGCGGTCATCTGTCTGATAGGGGAAGGCATAGCCCTTGGAGTCTATCTGCTCTAGGGCATGCTGGGCCGTGTCGTTCAGCTTCAGCTCGAAAACGTACACCGTGTCGGGCATCCACACCACCATGTCCGTGCGGCCTCCGGCGCATTTTACCTGCGTGCGGACATAGACGTTGAGCATTGAGAATATCAGATACATCGTGTACTCATAGAATCCCTCGGCTGTTGCAGCATCTGCGAGCTTCTGCTTGAAACCCTCCACGTAGGGTATCCCGGCCATATAGGCCTGCATCTCGCGCATGGCCAGGTCAATGTCGCCCTGCTTCAGTGCTTTCCAAAACTTTCCGGCGAATCCCATCTGCACATCTGCTTCGTCGAGGCCAGTATAGATGGGGAGCAGGCCTTTCACATAGCCGATCCTGACTTCCTGGTTGGGAATCGACAAGGTGTAGGCTTCCAGCTCCTTGTCATAGTCCTTGATGGTCAAGTAACCGCTTTGGTAGAGCAGTGGCAGAGCATTCTGCATGTTCTCCGTAGGCTGGTCGAATGCAGAGGACGGCACCACCAATCGGTCGAGCGACGTGATGTCGGTCTTGAAATGCTGCATCTGCTGGATGAGGTACGAGGG
Source organism: bacterium UBA3756 (assembly GCA_002371695.1). The sequence continues at coordinate 15,897 of DFGG01000002.1, read as the reverse complement.
AGTTCCTGTGTCGAACCAGTAGTTGGCAATCATTTGGTCTGTCAGCGCGTTCAGCAGGCTGAAGGGGTTATAGATGTCCTCCGACTGTGCAGAGAAATGGTAGCCGTCGTAGCGGTTCTTAATCCTGAGGAACATCTCCTCGGTAGAGTATTCATTGGCCTCTGCCATTCGTTCGATGTCCTCTTGGAACACCGTCTTCACTTCTGTTTCGGTGAATCCGCAGATGGCGGAGAACTTTTGCAGCATGGTGACGTTCTTCAGATTGTTGATGGTCGAGAAGATGCTGAGTTGCGAGAATTTCGTGATGCCCGTGATGAAGCAGAACTTGATCATGGCTTCACTGGCTTTCAGAGGCTGGTAGAACTCCTGCATCACTTTTCTGAATGGCGGTAGGTTCTCCTCTTCGTGCAATACCTCCAGGAGCGGTGCATCGTATTCGTCGATGATGATGACCACTTGCAGCCCTGTCTGTTCGTAAGCACGCTTGATTATCCCTGTAAATAATTTACCAGGAGTAGTCTCGTCCGCCACCATTCCATATTGCCGTGCATACGGTTTGAGCAGCCACAGCAGCGTTTCGCGGAGTGATTTTGCAGAGTCCTGTCCTTTGGCAGTACTCAGGTCGAGGTGGATGACGGGATACGCCTGCCACTCTTTCTCAAATTGCATGATTTTCAGGCCCTCGAAGAGTTCCTTCTCTCCTCGGAAATACGACTCCAGCGTAGTTGTCAGCAGCGACTTGCCGAACCGACGTGGACGGCTCATGAATATATATTTGGCATAGTGAGCCAGTTCCCACACCAAGTCAGTCTTATCTACATAGACGTAATTCCCTCGAATGATGTTCGAGAATGTCTGTATCCCTACGGGGTATCGTCTCGTCTCTTCCATAAGCAGTTTCTTTCTTTGATGCAAAGATAATGGAATTATTTCAGACTGCAAAATGTTTCCGCGTTTTTATTCGTTAAGGAAATAAGGGGGCTTAGATTCTGAGCCTGACTGAGCCTTGGCGCTCTGGATGCCTGTCGTGCATCCCCTATAAAAACTCGCGCCTGAACCATAGTTCGAATACCGGATCGACGATTTTCAGACTGTTTCCTTGTTTTTCTACCAGATCTTTAGCAATGACAGCCTTTTTATTTTTTGTTATGGTTTGCGGTGTTCCTAAGTTGTATTTACTAACTACATCCTTAGCATTGAGATGCTTCTCACCTGCTGCAATAGCCCTGAGGAGGGCAAGCTGAGATGGTGGGCATGCGGAAATATCCGACATGAACATATCAGCATTTGTGTCAATCAGTGCCTGCAGTTGCCGGTTGTATATACTTTCTGTCACCTCTTTGTCTGTGTGTATCCAGATGAGGAAACAGAATTGTTGTACATACCAGGAATGGCATGCAACTTCCCAGCAGATGCGCTCTGCAAATTCTTGGCTGATGTATTTCCCGTAATCTTCGAAGTTCTTGGTGATGTACGGAATCCAGTATTTCTCTTCGATTTTGTTGATGGTCAACATTTGCCCAAACCGATAGAAGGGATTGTTGGCATTGCTGAAGATGTCCATCATCATGTGCCTTTTGCTGCCGTACATGCAGTATGTTGTGCTATGGTGTTGCTGCCATACTGAGCGCATGGTACCTTCGAGTCTCTTCCAACTGGGCAGATTGGCCAATTGCTGGAATTCGTCGATGCAGACGATGACGTGTATCCCCTTTGCCAGAGCAATCTTCTCGGGGAGGTTGAGGATACTCTCAGCGCTTTCCTTGAGTGGCCTATAACCGAGGTTAACCTCAATGGCGTTGAGCGGATCGCTGCTGATGGTAAGGCTGGGTACAATTCCTTGTATAAACTTGACGAAGTCGTTCCATCTTTTTTCTACGCTTGACGATACCCCTTGAATGACGGCACTGGCAAACTTGTTGTAGAAGTCCTCTTCTGACGAGATGGTGAATGCATCAATATAGCATACCCTTACTGAAGAATCTTCATGCTTTAGCTCTTCCATAGCGGCCTTAACCAGTGAGGATTTCCCCCACCTGCGCGGTGACACCAGCATCACGTTGATGCCGTTAGCCAGAAATGCCTTTAGCTGCTTCCTGTCCTCTTCGCGATCAATGAAATTCTCTTTCTCAGCAATGGAACCGTATTCAAATGGAACTCTCATGTCGTTGATTTCTAGATTGTTATCTGGTAATTATTGAAAAATATACCATTTGGTATAATACCATTTGGTATAATTCTCTTTTTTGAGCTAAAGAAAGGGAAATGCCATAGGGCAATTCCCTTTCTTATAGAGTTGTGGCAGAGATTACTTCACCATCATCTTCTTGCCGTTCTCAATGACGATGCCCTTGTAGTTAGCATCAACCTTCTGACCGGCGAGGTTGTAGCGGATAGCATTCTTCTGAGCCTGAGCCTTTGCGCTCTGGATGCCAGTAGAACCGTTCTTAGCAGCATTGTAAGCAGCCTCTGAACCTAAGTAGATACCCTTGATGTTAATCTTAGAGGGCTTACCCTTATCCTGAGTGAATACTTGACGAGCATGCTTTGCATAGATGTCACCCTTGAACTCGCTGTCAGCACCACCAACACCCTTTTCGATAGTCTTAGTCTTCTCAATCTTGATGCCGACGATGCCTGCAGGCTCGGTCAAGTCAATCTGATCGGTATACCAAACTTCACCCCAAGACTCTGTCTTCTGCCACTCTGAGTAGAAGATACCGAACTGGATAGCACCCTCAAAACCATCATAGTCAATCCAGAGGTAGTCATAAGAGGAAACATCCAAATCCATGGTCTCGTTCAGGTTCCACCAGTTACCTGCCCATGTGCCAGCGTAATCCATAGCACCTTCAGCTCCTGCAACCTTCAGTGTCTCAACGTCACCACCGGGCTGAGGCTCAGGATTATCTTCTGGCTCCTCGCCAACCTTATTGACCTTCATCTCAAGCTCCGTGGGGGAGAATACGAATCCGTCGATGGATACCTTCGAACCAGTGGCGTGCAGAAGATAGGTTTCAGCGTCTGCATACACAGGGAACTTGATGATACCAAGACCGTTCTTCTTCACGTCTGCAGCCTCTGCGCCAAGGACGATTTTCTCAGGCCAGCGGAGTGCTGTACCGTCTGTGTACTTGTCGGCATCTGCAGCACTTGCATCAAAATAGCCGTCGGCATCTGCTGGCAGAGTGTAGTTCAGCTCTGCTCCGATAGGAGTTGTCTCATCCAGCATGTGCATTGTAAGAGAATAGGCTACGAGGGCTTCGCCTTCTCCAGCCTTACCTTCCCATACATAGTACGGCTTGTTTGAACTGAGTTTGCAAATAGCATAGATGTATCCATCCTTCTTGACATCGAACTGGATAACGAAGCCGTTTGTGGATGCCTCAGTGATTGAAGCTGTAGGGTTCTGGTTACCTGTAACGCCCTTGGTGGCCTTATAGGTGACTCCACCGATAGTTACGGTCTTTGCATTGTCGTTTTCACCTGCAAGGGCAGTAATTTTGCCGTTTTCCTGATAGGCAATCTTCATGGTTACATTGTCAGAGGCGCAAAGAACGTGGCCTGCTTCAACGGGGTAACCACTCTGCTCTTTACCTTTGTCATCCGTCCACTTTGTTTCTTCAATGCCTGCGAAGACATTGTCAGCATCAATGAATGCACTCTCAACCTGTGCATTCATACTCATTGCTGCCATAAGAGCAGCTGCGCTAAGTAAAAATTTCTTCATAATTAAAACGTTTTAAATTAATAATGTTTATACAGAAAATCTGTTGTCCTTGATATGCCTGTGGATGTATTTCAATCCACAGGCAATTCTTTCCTTATTTTGTTCCTTCAAAAGAGTAGTAGTAAGTTGTTGTCTTACGTCCTACCTTTGTTGTCCTAGAGAAAGATGTGGAAATCTTTCCATTTATTATGCGACCTGCAAAAATTGTTCCCAGTTCATTAGCCTCGTTGTCATTTGTGACATTCTGGTTGAATACGAATCCGTCATTAGCCCACGCAATATTAGCAGATGATGAAGCGTTCAACTCAAAATCCGCACAGGAGAATGACATATTTGTGGTATAGCCATTACTACCAGCTGCAAGAGTGATTGAGCCATTAGCGGATTCTGTTTCTGTTCCTTCCTGCCAGCGTAGCCATGTTCCAGTATAGGTCGCAGCTGAAGCTGTAGCGGCGTTAGCACTATGGTCGTAGCTGGGATCCGAATCATCACTGCTGCACGCTACAAAGGTACAACTTAATGTGAGAACGGCAAAGATTGAATATAATATTTTTTTCATTTTTGTTATTTTTTTAGTTAATTAACACCTTTGGGTATTAATATCCTGGATTCTGATCTTCATCATTGATGCCTTTATTGGCACTGATCTCATTGGTCGGAATCGGGCGGAGCCACTTGTACTCACCAGCGTTGTTGGCCATCTGAGATGCATTTGTGACATACTCGCTGAACTCCACATTGTAGCGAACCAACTGCTTTGTGCGGCGGAGGTCCATCCATCGGTGGCCCTCAGCGTAGAGCTCGCGGGCACGCTCGTCAAGAATCAGGTCAATGTCCTTGATGGTGAATCTTGCACTTGTAGAATATTCTGGCTGATAGTCACTGAACGAAGCCAATGCAGAGAGACCGGCACGGCTGCGAACGGCATTAATCTTTTCCAGAGCCTGAGCTGTTTGACCAGCCATCAGGTAAGCCTCGGCTGCAATCAGGTACATATCGCTGACGTGGAAAAGTACGATGTCACGATAGTCGTTGTTCGTATCGGTGTATGTGGTATTCGGATCGTCGAATTTCTTCACGCAGGCACCATTATCCACCTGGTTGTTGTAGGTCGCGATGTCTACAGTACTCTTTACGAAATCAGTTTTTCCAGAGGCCAGTGTCCATTTTGTCACGTTAGGCAGTGTCAACAAAGAGATGATGACATTGTCGTTTGCATATTTGCTGTCAGCGATGAGCTTGCTCTTGTTTTGCTCAATGAATGTGTTCACATCTGCTTCGGTATAGTAATATGGGAAATAGATGCGAGTGTAAGGGAGATCTTTCTGCTTTCCCGTGTTGTAGTAAGCATAGTAACCCTCGTCTCCCCAATTGGCATGACCTGCGTCGTCCTTAGTGGCGGCATACATCATCATCATGTATGTAGCTTCGTAACGGTTATCACCTTTCTCAAAGAGGTACATGCTCTTCTGCGACTGCTGGTCGTCAGAGCCAACATTCTTGATGCCACTGGCTTGATAGTTGCCATAGTAGCCGCCGAAACCGTTTTGCATGGAGTGACCGCCACTGCTCTCATCGCCAGGAAAACCATTGCGCTCATACTGTACGGAGAAGATTTCCTCTGCATTGCCTTCGTTGTAAGGAGACCACTTGTCGGCGAACGACATCGTCAATCTTACGCCATTGATAGCCTTCTCTGCCCAAGAGGCTGCTTGGGTGAAGTTTGAGGTACTGCCTACGTTATAGGTGCCTTGGACGGCATCGTTCAGATTGGTGTCGAGATCCCAACCTGCTGCCAAATAGACCTTGGCGAGCAGAGCTGCAACAGCCTGCTTACTGGCACGGCCAGAATGGTCCTGGGGGTCCAGTGAAGAGTTGTTGTAAAGGTTAGTCAAATCCTCGATGAGGGCTGTGTAAATCTCATTAATAGGTGTACGTGGGAAGTCGTTATCAGCACTGTTGATGTAAGTGGTCAGGTAAGGCACAGCACCGAAATGCTGTGTCAAGAGATAGTAACCATATCCACGGAGGAATCGTGCTTCCTGACCAAGCTTAGAGTCCTCACCTGCATAGCTGATGACGCCGTTGGCCAGATTAATGGTCTTATAGACATTTGCATAGAAACTGCTGACAGTACCATCCGCAGGTGTTAGCGTGTATGCATCGAATACGGTAGCTGCATGACCACGAGTGTGGATATAGAGGTCTGTGCCCCTGCTGTAAATATCGGGTATGTAAGCAATAGACTTTAAACTTGCATAGGAAGCCGTGAGCAATGCTGTGGCATCGTTGCCGAAATAGCTATCTGCAGTCTGTCCTCCAGCACTCTTGTTCTCTGCCTCCAAGAAATCGCTGCAGGCTGTGAGCGTAAAGCCTGCGAAGAGTGCGGCAATCGCTGATAAATATATATTCTTTTTCATAATTGTCAATTATCAATTCTCAATTAAAACTTAATGCTGGCACCTATCTGATAGTTGATTGTGCTCGGACCGTCCTGCTTTACACCGGCGTTGGCCCACTCAGGATCGAAGCCCTTGTACTTGGTGATGACGAACGGGTTGGTAACTGTAGCATAGAGACGGAGGTGCTTGCATCCGAACTTGTTAATCCAAGTTTTGGGGAAGGTATAGCCCAGTGTGATGTTCTTTACCTTCAGGAAGGAAGCATTTGAGATACCTTTTGCCTGATCCCAATAGTCCTTGTGGAGGCCAACGCCGCTGTTTGAACCACCATTATTGGGGAAGGGATAGTCGCCGTAATGCGTTACTTCCTGATACTTCGGGTTGATGTATGTACCATCTGCATTTATACCATCTGCATCAATCAGAGTTCCTGCAGGTATGTACCAGTCCATATCTAGTTTCTGGCGGCCACGGTCGTTCAGACCGAGGATGTCGCTGGTGAGGAAGTTGGAGTAAACCTTGTAGCCCACCTTGGCATAGAGTGAGAACGAGAAGTCCCAGTTCTTCCAACTCAGGTTTGAGGTGAAGCTGCCAGTCCACTTCGGATCCATACTTTGGATGATGCGATCGTCGCTTGACTCAATCTTACCATCACCATTCTGGTCAACAACCCAAGGCTGACCTTCGGTCAGACCGTAAACCTTGTAGAAATAGTCGTACTCCTTCATGGTTGAACCCGGTGTCAGACCTGCGTTCTTGGCTGCAAGATTGTCAGGAACTGTCATGTCGCGGTCAGAAACGATGCCACCCCATTCGTAAGCGTAAGTGTTGTTGACGGAATAACCGATGAACCAGTTGTTTAACGGGTTTGTACCATTGAGTACGCGATCACCTGTACCATTGATTTCACGAACCTTGTTGTTGTTGGCTGCGAAAGTGAACACTGTCTCCCAATGCCAGTCTTTAGTCTCCACATTAACCGTGGTCAAGGCAATCTCGATACCTCTATTGCGTACAGAGCCAATGTTTGTCACCATTGTTCCACCTCCAGACTCCAAGGGAAGAGGGACCTGGAAGAGCAGATCCTTAGAGGTCTTCTGATAGATGTCGATGCTACCATTGATACGACCACCGAGGAATCCAAAATCGATACCGGCATTGTACTCAGTAGAGGTTTCCCATTTCAGGTCTCTGTTAACGATTTTGGATGCAGAATAGCCAGTAACGTATTTGTCACCGAACGGATAGTAAATGGGGTCAGACAAGGTCTGTTGAGTATCAAAGTTTCCGATACCTGTGTTGTTACCAGTCACACCATACGAGAGGCGGAGCTTTAAGTTGTTCAGCCAGCTAACTTTCTGCATGAACGGCTCTTCTGTGATACGCCATGCGAGGGCCACAGAGGGGAAGGTACCCCAGCGGTTTTCCTTAGTGAACTTTGAACTGCCGTCACGACGAACAGTAGCGGTCAACAGATATCTGCTCTTGTAACCGTAGTTCACACGGAAAGCGTATGAAATCATGCTGTTCTCAGTGTAAGAGGTAGATGATTCGGTTGCGTTAAACGTACCTGTAGCCATGTTCCACCACTCAGTGCCGTCCAACACACCATTAGCAGCCCAGAAAGTATTCTCAGTGTTGGACGCTTCTGAAGATAACAATCCCATCAGACTGAGGCTGTGATCCTCAGCAATTGTCGTATTGTAGTTGATGATGTTATCCCAAGTCCAAGAGAAACTGCGGTGATGTGTCAGCTCAGCACCTGTTTTCTCAAGACTGGAATCATAGAAGTTGCCTGTTTCAGGATTCCTGATGCCCTCGAAGTAACCATTACGATAGTTGCTGTAGCTTGGTGAGAAGGTGGTCTTGAAATCCAGACCTTTGATGATGTCGAATTTTACATAGAAGTTTCCTAATACGCGCCATGTCTCACGCTCCTTCTTGGTGTTCATCATGATGAGCAGGGGGTTGGCCTGGTCAGAGAACTGATAAGAAGAGGTCGTTCCAAGTGCCTGATAGTTACCTGGCTTCTCGTTGAGCACGCCCTCAGCATTATACGGTGTCATATAGGGGTTCATGCGGTAGGCATGCTGGATGGCGTTATCGTTGGCATATTCGTTGAGGGTTCTTGCACCATTGACACTGAATCCTGCGCTAATCACCTTATTGATTTTGGCATCCACGCTACCCTTGAAGTTGATGCGGTCCTGCTTATCGCCCTGATAGATACCCTTTTCGCCATTATAACCAACACCAAAATGGTAGTTGATGCTTTCGCCGCCACCGCTCACTGCGAGGTAGTGGTTCTGCTGACTACCGTTCTGGGTCACTAGGTCAGGCCAGTTGTAAGTGTTGCCGCTGGCCAGCATCTCCTTCATCTTGTAGTTTCCTGATCCTACATTCTCTCGTAAAAGAGCTTGTTCGAAAACTGTACTAATCTGGTAAACAGAATTCGCTGCGGGAGTAATAGCATATCTGCCAGCATAGCCGAGGAATTTCATGAAACGGTAGTTATAGAACGACTGTCCGTCCATGAAGTCTGGCATGCGTACCTTCTTAGACCACCCATAGTATCCGTCGTAACTGATAGTGGGCTTCTGGTCGCGCTTGACGGTCGTACCACCCTTAGTGGTCACCATCACTACACCAGCTGTAGCACGCGAACCATAGATGGCGGTAGAAGAGGCATCCTTCAGCACGTCGATACGCTCGATGTCCTGGGGGTTAAGCCAGTCGATATCATCACACATCACACCGTCGACCACGTAGAGCGGGTTGGTCTTAGAGTTGATGGACGACTTACCGCGGATCTCGATGCTGTAGCTGCCGCCACGACCTGATGACTGGGTGATGTTCACACCAGGGTTGCTACCCTGCAGGTTACCCAGCACAGAGGGAGCACCCTTGGCATTCAGCTGCTCAGTGTTCACTGAAGATACCGAACCGGTGAGGTCCTGCTTCTTCATGGTACCATAACCTACGACCACCACGTCCTGAAGGGTTGTTGCGTCTTCCTTCATGACGACGTTGACCGATGTCTTACCAGCGACATTGACATCCTGCGACTGCATACCGATGTATGAAATCGTGAGGACCTTGCCGCCCTGCATCTTGATGGTGAAGTTACCGTCGAAGTCCGTCACTGTGGCATTCTTGGTACCTTTCTCCATCACAGTAGCGCCGATGACGGGCTCGCCCGTTTCATCGACCACATTTCCGTTGACCGTCTGTGCCGATACCGTGCCTACAATCAGGCTTAGCACCAGCATCAGCGCGATGCGGAACGTTTTCAAATTACCTTGCATACTTAGTTATTATTAGTTATTAATTAAGATTTGTAATCCGTAGTTTGCACTTTAGGTTGCAAAGATACTAATAATCCTGCTAAAAACCGTTAAGATTTTAAGAATTATAAGTAAAATTAACACACCTCGGATGCCGTTTACGATGCAAAATTAGTGTGTTTTGATAAAAGAACCCTAAAATTTGATATAAAATTATACGTAAACGTTTGATTGAGTGTTAAAACTACAATATAGAAAAAGGGTGTGCCCGGAGGCACACCCTGATTATAGATAGTAAGCATCGAGAGATTATCGCTCGGGAGCATTGGCAGGCTGGTCGGTTACCTGCTCCTGAGGATCGTCAAGATTGACGTTTGCTCCTGAGTCAATAGGATTGTCTTCCTTGCTACATGCTGCCAGTGCCAGTGAGGCAATGGCAATGCATAAAATGAATTTCATTTTCTTCATGATAGAACTATTTATTTAATGATAACTTTTTTATTATTCTTGATGTACAGGCCCTTAGTGGGAGCGGCTACACGCTGGCCCTGCAGGTTGTAGTACTCTGCCTCTTCCTGACTTTCTGCAACCTTGGTGGTGATGGCCGTAGTGCCATTGCCTACGATATATCCACGTGTGGAAGCGAGAAGTACAGGGATAGCAAGCCATGCACGGTGGGCTTCAATCTCGAAAGCGGCACCATCCTCTGCACCCCAATACCAACCGAAGGCGTTGGCCTGTGCTGTGCCGGAGTGGCCGTAGGCGAGCTTGTAGTACAGGTTGGTTGCTATGTCGCCTGTCGTGGTGGTAGCCACATCGCTGCCCTTGAGGAGGTTTGGACCGGCATAGTTGACAGCGACATCGATAGGTATCAACTCATAGCTGCCGGCAGCCTTGTTGACAGCTTCGAGCATGACGGCTGTACCGGCGGGGATGACATCCATTTCCTTGTATGTGAGTTCGCTGGTGTTGCCATCGGTAACAACGTATGCCTTCAGACCGCTGGGCAACTGATAGTTGTTTTCTGAGTCGTAGAAGGTGGCATAGCCGGCATTGGAAATAGCAACGGTAGTGGTGACAGCTGCCTCGCCGAGACCACCCATCTTGTTGGCACCGCGGACCTCAAACATGCCTGCTGCATTTTCAACGTCGTAGCTCGGGCTGTCGGTGATGCCCAGCAACTGGCCGTCCTGGAATACTGCCCAGCACTCAGTGCCGTCGTTGGCAGGTGTCCACGTGAGGGTGTTGCCGTCGAGCTTCAGGTTGGCGGGGGCAACAGACTGCATGGTGAGGGCTGCGGGATTCCAAGCCTTCTCAGCATTGGCAGAGAACATCTTCTGGTAGCTATAGTCGTCGGCCTGCTCGGCAGTGAAGATGGTCTGGAAGTCGCCGCCATACGACTTGATGACGTTGCTCTCCGGCGTGATGTTGTTGCCGGCAGCGTCCATCGTGTTGAACTCACCGAATACGACGGGATCCTTCGAGTTCATGCCCTTCTGCGTCCAGCGGCTGGCCACGAGCGTCTTCTGGGCGTTCTCGTCGAGCGTGGTGTTCAGGTAGACGGTGATGGGGTCGTTGTTCCAGGTGCGGCCGAGGTTCCAGTCGCCCTTGCCTTCGGCGAGGTCGACCACCTTACAGCCGTCGAACACGTAGCCGAACTTCACCGTGCCACGCGGAGCCACCACTGTGCGACCGCCGGTGCCATTGGTGTTGCGGGGCTCGAGTGAGATGGTGCAGTTCTGGAAGCGTACGTCGCCGCCACCGCAGATGAAGTCTACGGTTCCGTGTACGTCACAGTTCTCGAAGTATGACTGCATAGCGTCGTTAGAGCTGTAGTATGTATCCTGATAGGAGAGCATGCGCACATTCTTAAAGATGGTGCGGTCGCCGCGGTCCTGGATGACGGCAGCACGTCCGCCCACCTGTCCGCCACCGAGAGCACCATAGTAATCGAGTGCGTTCTGCAGCGTGATGTCCTGCATGTAGAGGTTGGTACCGCTGGCACTGAACATATCTGCAGAGCCAAGGCCCTCAATGCTCTTGTCCGGAGCAGTCTTGATGATGGTCTTGTCCATCGACTGTCCGATGATGGAGATGTTGTGTCCGCTGATGGCGGTCTTGACGGTCTCGTTCAGGTCGTAGATGCCGTCGGGCACGTAGATGAAGGAGCGCTCTGCATCCTTGCTGGCATTGGCTCCGTTGACAATCTCGAGCACCTCGATGAGGCTCTTGGCATCGCCGGGCTTGACGAAGTACCAGCTGCCCTGCTGCTCGAACTTGGCCTCGGCGGTGTTCACGATCTTCACGCCGTGGATATACATCTCGCCGCTGGTGTTCAGGTTGAGCGTGATGACGCCGCCCTCGCCCTCGTAGTTGAAGGCGACGATCTCACCGTCGACGTTGTCGTTGTTCTTGCCGGCAATCTTGCCGATCTCCTTGCCGCTGGCATCGGTGATGGTGATGTCTTCGGCAGCGCCGTAGCGGCAGAGGGTCACAGAGACGGTGGCCTTAGGGCCTACGAGCAGGTCGATCTTATTGCCCGTCTTGAAGGCCCAGCCGTGCTGGGCGTCGTGCCAGTAGAAGCCTTCGTCGGTGGGAGTGAATGCCTCGTGATCGGCAGCGTCGAAGAGCTTGTCGGTCAGGTCGAAGTTATATTTGTCCGACTTGCTGGCCGTCTCTATCTCCGTGGCCACGGCGTAGAGGCTGATGTCGCCGGTGACGACGGTCTCGGCGGTGTACTTCTCGCCGCCGGCAGTCTTGAGGAACCAGCCGCGCACCTTCGTGCCCTCCTGGGCGGTGGCGGTGGCATAGTCGATGTCGAAGGCACCAATCTTCTCGTCCTTTTCACGGATGAACTCGCCGAGGACGGTGCTCTTGTCGGTGTCGATATAGGTCAGTTTGAAGTCGGGCTTCTGCACGATGTTCAGCACATACTCCACGGCTGTCTCGCCGTAGGTCATGGGGATGGTCACCTTGCACTTGGTCTCATCGCCCTCGTAGGTGATAGTGCCTACCTCACCCTTCTTGGCAGTGGCCGTGACGGGGTTCTTGTCGCTGATCATGGCGACCTTCTTTGAAAGCTCGTATTCCACCTCATAGGCATCGTCGAAGAGTGCGGCAGCGGTGAACTCTTGGCCGTTGATGGTAACGGTAGCCAGTACAGGAACTTCTTTCTCTGTACCACTCAGTGTACCCTCAATGACGATGTCGGCAAAACCTATCTGCTTGCCGTTCTGCAGGTGGTAGAGGTTGACGAGCAGGCCGCAAGTGCCCTCAGCGGGAGTTGCTCCCACGATGTCGTATGCCAGCTCGGAAATGTTGGGGCTGCCATTGTTACGAGCGGGCTTCACACCCTGCTCCAACAGCACCGTGGTCTTGTCGGGGTTCTCCCATGCGATGTCGAGGAGTCCGTTGTCGGTGCCGAAGCGGCTGGTCTTGAGCGACACCTTGGTCGGGGTGAATGTCAGGCCGTAGTTGGGCTGGATGAGGAAGCGGATGGCATTGCTCTCATCGGCAGCGGTGCCGCCCTCGCTCTCGTTCTGCTGGGTGAGGGGCATGAACTGCGTCTGGTCTACGCCGGCCACGGTGTTCTTGCCGAAGAGCGTCAGGTTGTCGCCGTAGGTCACCTTGCTGGTGATGAAGTAGGCGTTGCTGAACTCAGCCTTCTGCTCCTCGGTGCCCAGGTTGAAGGCGAAGGTCGCCGTTGCAGGCTCCTTGTCGAGGGTGGCAAGCTGCTTCTCGGGCACCTTGCTCACGGCCACGTAGGGGCAGTAGTCCATGCCGGTGATGGTGAGCGTGGTGGCCTCGCCGTTGTAGCGGATCACATTGACGTTCTTGGGGTCGTTCTTCCAGCAGGCAGGGGCTTCGGGTGTCACGGTGGCCACCTCCTTGCCCTCGGCGTCGGTCACGACGATGGCTTTCTTGCTGTAGGTACACTGTCCCACGGTGATGTCCACACTGCCGCTGACGGGCACCACCACCTTCAGGGCAGTGCAGCCGTGCTCACTGTGGTACTTGCCACTGATGGTGGCCACGGCGCTGGCGTCGTCGGCGGCCACGCGGCTCACCGTGCCGTCGTCGGCCACGGCCACGCCGAAGCTGACCTCTGTACCTTGCTTTTGTTCTTCACTTGTCAACAGCGTTCCTTCCTGGTTGTTGACGATGACACTGAAGTCCTTGAAGTCTGCCGCCTGGCTAACAGCCGAGAGCAACAGCATCAGGCACAGCGTGCCGAGTCTTTTTAATTGTTTTACCATAATGATTTTTGTTTAAGAATAGATGTTGATTATATTACTTAGATTTGGGATAGTATTCGTCGACCGTACTATCGGCAAAGTTATTGCCGCCCTTCATGATTTCCTCCACGAGACTGTTGCAGTAGACTTCCACATTGGTATAGAAGCCAATCTTGTCGAGCGTGTATTCAGCGGAGTCGTCAGTGTTGGGGTCCAGGCCGTTGGCCTTCTCCCATTCGTCGGGCATGCCGTCACCGTCGGTATCGAAACCTTCGGGTCGAGTGACACTCTCCAGCTCATATCCGCCCTGATCCTTCACGAAGTCGATGATGCCGGGGAGGTGAGAGATGGCCTTACCGTCACCGGTCTTCGCAGCCGTACCGATATATGTCGTTGTACCGTCAGCAGCTTCTTTCATATAGCGGGCATCCACGCCGTCACGATAGAGCGATGCGCCGGCATAGGCCAGTACCTGCTGGAAAGCCATCTGGGCAGAGTGAGTGGTCACCTTACCAGTCTCTACTTCCTCGTCAAGCTTGATGCGAACACAGTCCTCATCCTTACTGTTTTTATAATAGGTAACGTTTTCTCCATACAAGTGCTTGACATCGGGGATGCAGCGCTCGCCGTCGATGATGTTGGTGCCACCGTCGTAGATGACACCCTGCCAGTCGTAGTTCTCGGCCTTATCGCCAGCAGCTGTCAC